>NZ_JBFSUL010000055.1:0-33335 GCF_041467395.1 Vibrio sp. 10N.247.310.98
CACTTACTACCGTTTTTGTTTTTAGTTCCCGCTAATCCGCGATGAACCTTAAAAAGGCCTAGTCACACGACTAGGCCTTTGTGTATCCAACTAATTAATACACCTGAATGCACACCTGATTCTTACCCGCAGCCTTTGCCTTATAGAGCTGCTCATCAGACGAACGAATACTCTGGTTTTCCCACAAGTGCCCTACGCTGTCGAACTTATACAAAGAGTAAAGCGTCGCGCCACCAGACACTGAGATACTAATCTTGTCACCCGTAGGGCATCGATAACTCTGTAGGCTAATGTCGTTTTGAATTCGCTCAAAGATCGATGAAAGCAACTCAGACGATTCACCCGTAATCGCGACAACAAACTCTTCGCCACCAAATCGAGCCACGATATCTTGCTGTCTAACGCTGTTCAGCATCAACCGAGCAACATGGCAAATCACCTCGTCCCCCACTTTATGGCCATGCTGATCATTAACGACTTTGAAATCATCGATATCAAACACGCCAACACCAATAATCGGCTCTTCATCTTGCGCCAGTAATCGAGCCTCAAAACCACGTCGATTCAGCAAGCCCGTTAATGGGTCGCGCATTGCTAGCTCATTTAAACGCTGGTGCTCTTGTCTTGTATAGAAGCGCCATAGCCATAAAACCGAGAGCAGATACAAAACCAACAGTATCGACAGCTGAATCTTCTCCATCTCCAATACATGCAGAAAGTGCTCGCTCTTATCTTCTTCAATACTCAGATATAGCTGGGTGTTAATGTCATCAACATACAGAGGCTTGGAATACGTAAAATCCATAAACCCGTATTTGTTTGCGCCTCGAGTACTGGTGACTTTATAGCCATGGGTAGGGTTCGATACTAGGTTCGAGACATAGCCATCGACACCCAACACCCCTTTAAACTCACCATTAACGTAGATTCCTTTGGTTAAGGTCACCACTTTCTGACCTGTCAGGTAGTCATCATATTGGCCGGTATACACCACTTGGTCTTGCCCTTGAGCTAAGCCAAAGCGAATCGTGTTCACCCAATAAGGCCTGCTATTCACAACCGAATCAAAGGTGTCGCCCTTAATGTAACTGGCAAAATCAGAAGGCGAAGAGATAATGAATTTCTCTTTTGAAATGAAATAAATCGCAGAGATAGTATCAATGGTATTGGCAAAATAAGCCATGGTCGGCGCGATGAACAGGCGCTTGCCCGCTTCGGTATAAAGGTCCGATTCCGGGTTGCACATCTCGCGAGGGCCAGAGAACATAAAATCAAAACGAGGGGCATGTTGCTCCTCACTGGTGAAGTAACACGTCTCACCCTCGATCTTTTTGTCATGCGAGAATACGTAGGTATCCCCATGCAGTGGATAAAGCGCAGTGATGTTGTACTCAAGCGCATTTATGATCTGTGTGAGCTCCGCTAAAGAGCGTGTTACGCCTTGGTTTTCCATTCCATACTGTTTATCTGATTCTTCCGCTGAATCAACGAGCAACAAGCTCAAAACTACTAAAAAACTGGCGGTCAGGCCTAAGAAAGCCTTTTTAAAATCGACGGTATGGTGGTTAATCAAAGCATATAAATCATCATTAGGAATTTATCGCACATTGTACTCATAAGTAAAAATACTGCAATAGAAAATATAAAACAATATGCTTATCTATTTTGGAGGGGCGTTTGGATATCTATAAGAAAATGTTGAGTTGCAATAACGCCTAAGTCAGATGCACTTAGGCGTTATGAATCACTATAGTAACACTAAGCCTTACTTAGCAAAGTTTACAATCGGGAAGCACGGGAAGAAACCGTTGTCAGCACAGTTGATCAGACCAACTTGTACGCCTTCGATTTTGTTGGTTTTGTTGAAGATACCAACCTGAACCGTAGACACTTCTGAAAGGTTCGCAGCGCCAACATCAACCATAGTGTTACCTTCTGAGTAGTTGACGAAACTCACGTTCGCGCCTTTCACATCATTAGTAATGTTCACAGCACCAAGGTTAACACCCGTTGTTTTACCCGTGTTCCAGTTGAAGAAACCTAGAGATGCACCGGTCATTTCTTGGTTCACTTTTGATGCACCCAAAATACCCAGGTTCACACCTGTGGTCGTTTGCGTCTCAGACATACCAACAACGGCAAGATCGACACCTTTAAGGTCGTTCACTTGTCCGTGAAGTAAAGCCAAGCGCACACCGCCAACAGCATCTGAGTCAGGTGCGTTGAAGCCATTGATCGTTGAAAACATAACAGGCGAAGAAGCAAATGCCGCCGGTGCCATTACTGCTGCAGACACAGCAAGTACTGAAAGTAGTTTTTTCATTGGGGAGTCTCCACTGACTTATTGTTCACTTGATTAATCCATTTTTAATCAAGCATTTATTGTCCTTTATTCAACAGCTACCCATGTTAAATCAATGTAATAACTGTACTGTTGAATATAAGCCGCTAAATCATAAAGAGCAATGGTTAAGAGCAGATGCGGGATTCGAGTGAACGAGATGCGAAAAGCAAAAAAAACAGAGACCGAAACCTCCGCTCTAACGCTTATTATTCCAAACAAAAATCTAGGCGAGAAAATCAACATGTTTCACAAGCTTATAGCCCACACACTTATTGCCGCATCTAAAGCGATGTCATCCTAAAAAATTTATTGATAAAAGCTCAACAGACCTCAGGTATTCAAAAACTAATGTTCGTAAAATTCTGAAAATAAACTAAATTCTAATATAGGAATAGAACGATATGAAACAGTGGGAATAGCATGGTTAAGGAACCTACGAATAAACAGACCATTAAAGCGATTATTTCGCGTGGTTTTTTGGCTATCGTGTTATTTTTAGGCCTCTATATCTATGTTAGCCATGCTCTGAAGAACAAAGAGCAGGACATGATTAATCTCCAGCTCAGTCTTTCTGAAGCTTATAGCGTTATGCTCTCTGTCAGACGACAAGAGCAGCAGTTTGTTTCCACAAGGCAACCAGAGATTCAAGAACAACTCAATATAAAGCGAAGTCAGCTGATCGAAAAGCTAGCTGAGATCGATGGGAAAATCGTACGAAGCGACCTCAATATTTCTTTTAATTATGCCAAAGTTGTCGAGTATCTCGACGAGTACCACACCGCCTTTACATTATTAGCCCTTGAGTTAGTCAGCATACATGGCAAGAGGGACCAAATTGGGCTCATTGAGAAACTAAAAAATGCAGCGTTGACACTTGAGCGCTTCGTACATGAATCCAATAATGTGCAGCTTGAAGAATTGACTTTAGAAACACAAGATCTCATGTATCAGTTCTTTACCGATTTTGATCAGACAACATTAGATAAGATTGTCGATTCATTGTTCAAAATCCAAGATGAAATAGAACAGAATTCCCGAACGATCAGTGCATTAGCTTCGTTTAATAATTTTAAACGCCACTTTTGGCGATTGCAGCGAGGGTTAAAGAGTGTCGGGTACAGCTCTGATAGCGGCCTCAAAGGAGAACTCACCAGCAGTATTTATCATGTTGAAGATGAGCTCAACTTACTTTTCACCGAAACACCCAAGCAGATCGCAGAGAGCCTGACGCAGATAAAGTCGTACAGCTACTTATCGACAGCCGCATTAGGAGGGGTGACGTTACTGGTGCTGCTTTATGTTGTGTGGCGTGCCAGTCAACTTGAAACTCAATTGATTGTTTCACAAGAGAAAGCACGACAAGCAAACCGTGCAAAAAGTGCCTTTCTTGCCAATATGTCTCATGAGATACGGACACCGCTTAATGGCGTGATTGGTATGTCAGAAATACTGGCAGAAACCAAACTATCCGCAGAACAGAAAGACTGCCTTGGGACTATCTATACCTCTTCTCAAACCTTACTTATGTTGATCAACGATGTTCTCGATCTGTCCAAAATTGAATCGGGTAAACTGGAAATTAATCCACATACGACAGACTTAAGAGAGCTGCTGTTTGATAGCGTGACTCTGATTTCTTCTAAAGCTTATCAAAAGCAGATTAAGTTGGAAGTTGAAATTGATGGCGAGCTCCCAGAGTACATTCATGTTGATGGGAATAAAATTCGCCAAGTGTTGATGAATTTAGCCTCAAATGCGATCAAATTTACAGAACAAGGCTCTATCGTATTCACCGCTAAACGGCTTCCATCATTGGAAACAGAGTGTGTGGTCGAGTTTTCTGTTCGAGATACGGGTATTGGTATCGCAGCAGACCAACAAGAGCACATTTTCAAAGCGTTTTGCCAAGAAGATACCAACATCACCTCCAATATTGCGGGGACCGGATTAGGGCTTAGTATTTCGTCACGTATGGTGGAAATGATGGGAGGCTCGATAAACGTTGAGTCAGAGAAAGACGTGGGCAGTTGCTTTCATTTCCAATTAACCGTAGTGCCATCAGATCATTCTGAACATAAAAATCGTAAACAAACCGTTGTCTATTATTCAGATGCGCCATCGAAACTTTTACTCGATGACTTGTTCCGCCTTGGTTACTCACCACAACTAAAATCAATCGAAACAAACTTGGCGGCAACTGACCTCCCAGAGATCGCTTTGATGGAAGATATTAACCAAGCCAAAACACTGCATCGCTTAGCACCAGAGGTGAAAATCATCATAGTGAAAGATAATCTTAGTGATCCTATGAGTGAGTGTCATTTTATCTCAGGCTATGTGACTCTTCCTATGCTCGGTTCCCGCTTAAGTAGCATGTTGAACTCCGTGCTTGAAAGGTCACAGCCACAACCCCCTCAACATCAACCTGAGCCGATAGAAGCGACTGTACGTCAAAAAGTCCTCGTAGTTGAAGATAACCGCGTAAATCAGAAGGTGGTATGTATCAATTTAGATAAGTTAGGGATTGAATATTGGGTTGCCAATGATGGACAAGAAGCGATTGATTTATATAAAGAGCATCATCAAGACATCGGCCTTATCTTGATGGACTGCATGATGCCGAATGTAGATGGCTTTGAGGCAACAGAGCGAATCAGGCGCTATGAAGAAAACCTGCAACTTCAGGCAACACATATCCTCGCTTTAACGGCATCCGTGCTCGATGATGATATTAAACGTTGCTTCGAGTGTGGAATGAACGATTATCTTCCAAAACCATTTAAGCGTGACATGATGCTGCAAAAAATTGATGAACAACAGTTTACGCACAAGGCAGGCTGACCAAGGAGCTTTGGAAAAAAGGGGGATGGTGAAGCTGAAATACAGATACGGGATGCGAATAAATAAGGCTTAAGAGCAAAAAAACGGAGACCGAAGTCTCCGTTTTCTAAAGCTTATGTGTGACTTTCTCTGCTATAGAGAAAGGGGGATGATGTAGGGTAGCAGCGACGCATTACTGCGACACCGCCCCCTAAGAACCGTACGTGCGAGTTTCCCCGCATACGGCTCAAGCCTTTATAAGCACCTACCTAAGTAAATGCCAGCAACTCAAACATGTAATTGCCTATGACAATTAATATGCAACATCATAAGATTTTCGCTATTGTCCGAACCACCATCGACTCGTCGAATGATATGGTGAACATCCCATTCATCTTCAGAGGCAAACTGCCGGTGGCATACCGCACACTGGAAACCCTGCCTTTCGGCAATCTTCCAAAGCTTCATGTTACCTGATAAAGATTTCTTCAATCTTCTGATCGTCAAACTTTCAAAATATTGCTCATCTTCTGGTAAGTAACAATTCGCTAATGCCTTAATCTTTACATGCTTGTCGATTTTCACTCTCGATGCGTAAAGCAAACGGTAGTAGCCATCTTCCTCTTTTGGTCTTGGTGCACTGAATACCCAATTCCTATCCCCTACTGACTTAAAGTATTTATCTTTAATCCAGCGTTTTCGGCGATTAGAATGGATACGTCGACACCAACGCCAAAGCATCTTCCAGATTCGGTAATCTACATACTTGAATGTCTCACTAGCACAGATCCAACGATGGTAATTACACCACCCTCTGATCATCGGGTTCAACTTGGCAATGATTGCACTCGCTGGAGCCGTTTTGTGACTATCGAGATAATCTTTTATGTTTTTCAAAAAGACTTTCACATTCTTTTTCGCAGGCTTGATTAACATCTTGCCTTTGTATTTCCGAACGTTCTGCCCTAGGAAATCAAACCCATTCTCTATATGTGTGATTAATGTTTTTTCCTTCGACAGTTCTAACCCACGATCCGCCATAAAGGCTTCAACTATTGGCAGTACTTCTTGCTCTAACAACTCTTTCGAGATGCCAGTGATGACGAAGTCGTCAGCATATCGCACATAGTTAACCTTAGTTTTATAACTAGCTTTGGTGTTTTTCTTCCCGAAATGAGATTCCAGCACCGCATCTAGCCCGTCTAAAGCCATATTCGCAAGTACAGGAGAAATAATTCCTCCTTGCGGTGTACCTGCTTCTGTTGGATTCCAACTTCCAGATTCCATAAATCCGGATTTAAGCCACTTCTTGAGTATCACTTTATCCATAGGGATATTAGCGATTAACCAATCGTGACTAATGAAATCAAAACACCCTTTAATATCCCCCTCTAATACCCATTGGGCACTACTCTTGCGACTGAGGTTTACGAAACATTGTTCAATAGCATCAGCACAATTGCGGTGAGGACGAAATCCATAGCTATGTCTGTCCGCTTTGGTTTCCGATACAGGTTCTAGCGCTAACAGGTGCAGTGCCTGCATTGCTCTATCACGCATGGTCGGTATTCCTAGCGGACGTTCTTTACCATTAGATTTAGGAATGTAAACCCTCCTTAACGGCATTGGCTTGTAGCCTTTACTCGTTAGAGATTGAATAGCATCCCATTTCAAAGTTGGTGTATTCCAAAGTACTTTGTCGACACCTGATGTTTTCTTTCCACGGTTTTCGGTTACCCGTTTTACCGCTATCGCTTTGGCAGAAAAAGAGCGTATTAACATGCGCTGTAGCTTTTTAATTTGCCTGTTATCGCCGTGTTTAGTTGCCTTCGCAATCCGTACTTGTAGCTTCTTTACTCTTTGATGGCATAGCTTCCAATTAATGGTTTGCCAGCTATCGTTCGAGTATGAGAATGCAGGTAGACACTGTGCCTTACTCATCTTGCTTTCCTCATGGTGGATCCCCCATGTGGAGTGAAGATAGATCTCCCCTAAGGGTGAAGTATCATTCACCCTTAGGGGGACAAGTATCAACCAGCGAACGAAGTTCGCTAGTCATCCTTCGGCTTTACAAGCCTTCTTACGATTAAAGACCTAATGGAAGTCTGCACTCTTTCGAGTTGAGGCAAAGTCTGAACCTCTATCTTGGCGATTACAGCCAAGCATTCGCTTTATCCATCGCTCCCATACCCACTCATCCAACAGCTCCCCTTACGGGTTACCTGCCTCGAGGGCGAATAATTGGGCTTACCAAGTTCCTGTATTTGTACAATTAGTTACTTAGGTTCTACCTATTCAACGGTGGCACAACAGTAGCGTAATCCCAGATGTAAAAGGAATAACCTGTCCACATACCTTTTGGTCAGAGCGCCTTGCAGTAATCAACCTAGATTGATTGCTACAAACAAAGACATTTCGCTCGTCGCGGCTGACGTTGTTTATCAGTAGTTCACATACGTTAACCTTATAACCAAGCCTAGCCTCTCAATCGGTCGTCATTACCGATATCTGTATTATTTGCTCGCGCAAACGACACACCTTTTCAGGGAGTACATTGTCAGGAAGCTTCGCACCAATCCGTTACCAGATTCGCACTATCCCTAGGCTACTACTTGCTACAAAGTAGGTCTTATCACTCAAACTGTTGTTGAGAGTAAGACAATACAAACACAAGCTTCAGTCAATTGACTGTTGAAGCACCTCTTCTTGTTCTGTCAGTGAGGAGTACTCACTTTCAGCTAAGAAGCCAAGAGCTGCAGTTTATGAGGGCATGCCAAACCATTGGCATGTCGGTCCCATGTCTTTCCTTTTTAAAGGCAGTTTCCTGCGCGTTGGTGCCAAAGATTATTACTTTGAATGCACATCGGCATAGTTAACTAAGAGGCAGCACGCTGCCTCAGACATATTTCCGTTTCGAAGACCCTTTCGGGTATGGAGGTTGGGTGAGAGGAACTCTAGGCAGAGCGTTATCATTACATCCTCGGAGTTGATAACTAGGGCGGTTATATCCAACGATATTTCCGCCCACCTCAGTACATTATCCTGAGGAACAGTCAATGCGACCCTTGTCGCACTACATCATGCCGCCCATGCCACCCATACCGCCCATGCCACCCATATCAGGCATTGCAGGGCCAGAATCTTGTGGCTTATCAGTGATCATCGCTTCTGTTGTGATCATAAGACCAGCAACTGACGCTGCGAACTGAAGTGCAGAGCGAGTTACCTTAGTTGGATCTAGGATACCCATTGCAATCATGTCGCCGTATTCGCCAGTCGCCGCGTTGTAACCGTAGTTACCTTCGCCAGCACGAACGTTGTTAGCAACAACAGACTCTTCATCACCTGCGTTCTTAGTGATTTGACGGATAGGCGCTTCCATTGCACGTAGTGCAACACGGATACCGACGTTTTGCTCTTCGTTGTCGCCTTCAAGGCCAGCAACTTTAGATGCAGCGCGGATAAGTGCAACACCACCACCAGCAACCACACCTTCTTCAACGGCAGCGCGAGTTGCGTGAAGTGCATCTTCAACGCGGTCTTTCTTCTCTTTCATCTCAACTTCAGTTGCAGCGCCCACTTTGATTACTGCAACACCGCCAGCTAGCTTAGCTACGCGCTCTTGAAGTTTCTCTTTGTCGTAGTCAGACGTTGCATCTTCGATTTGTTGACGGATTTGAGAAACACGACCTTGGATCATTGTTTCTTCGCCCGAGCCATCGATGATGGTTGAGTTTTCTTTAGTGATAGTTACACGCTTAGCTTGACCTAGGTCTTCTAGCGTTACTTTCTCTAGGTCTAGGCCGATCTCTTCAGAGATAACCGTACCGCCAGTTAGGATAGCGATGTCTTGCAGCATAGACTTACGACGGTCACCGAAACCAGGCGCTTTAACAGCAGCCACTTTAACGATGCCACGCATGTTGTTCACAACTAGAGTTGCAAGCGCTTCGCCTTCTACATCTTCAGCGATGATAAGAAGTGGACGAGATGCCTTAGCAACCGCTTCTAGAGTCGGAAGAAGTTCACGGATGTTCGAAACTTTCTTGTCGATAAGAAGAATGAATGGGCTTTCTAGATCAACAGAACCCGCTTCTTGGTTGTTGATGAAGTAAGGAGATAGGTAACCACGGTCGAACTGCATACCTTCAACTACGTCTAGCTCGTCTTGTAGAGCCTGACCTTCTTCAACCGTGATTACGCCATCACGACCTACTTTTTCCATCGCTTCAGCAATGATGTTACCTACTGTCGAATCAGAGTTCGCAGAGATAGTACCTACTTGCGCGATAGCTTTTGTATCTGCGCATGGAACAGAAAGGCCTTTTAGCTCTTCAACTGCAGCGATAACTGCTTTGTCGATACCGCGCTTAAGATCCATTGGATTCATGCCAGCAGCAACGGCTTTTAAGCCTTCAGTGATGATTGCTTGAGCAAGAACTGTTGCTGTAGTCGTACCGTCGCCCGCCGCGTCATTCGCTTGCGAAGCCACTTCTTTAACCATTTGCGCGCCCATGTTTTGGAACTTGTCTTCAAGTTCGATTTCACGTGCAACTGAAACACCATCTTTAGTGATCGTTGGTGCGCCAAATGATTTGTCTAGAACAACGTTACGGCCTTTAGGACCTAGCGTTACTTTTACTGCGTCAGCCAGAACGTTTACACCTTCTAGCATTTTAATACGTGCGTCATTACCAAATTTAACGTCTTTAGCAGCCATCTTAATTTCCTTTCAAATTCTTTGTTTCGGGGCGTCTCAGCGTTATCGCGTCATTCTGAACAGTGAGGGACGAACGTGATTCAGAATCTACTCAAATCGCACTCTGTTTAGATTCCAGATAATTCGTTCCTCATTTCTGGAATGACGATATGAATCATCCAATACTGGCTCTGATAACTTTTACTGAGAGTTAAATGAAAAATAGATTACTCGACGATCGCCATGATGTCGTTTTCAGACATAATCAGAACTTCTTTGCCGTCGATTTTTTCAGTTTTCGTGCCGTAACCTTCAGCAAAGATAACGGTATCGCCAACTTTTACGTCCAACGGTTGCACTGAACCGTTTTCTAGAATGCGGCCTTTGCCGACAGCTAGAATGATACCGCGAGTCGATTTTTCTGCGGCAGAACCAGTTAGAACGATGCCACCAGCAGATTTAGATTCAACTTCTTGGCGCTCAACGATAACTCGGTCATGTAGAGGACGGATATTCATCGGTCTTATCTCCTGATAATTTCCATTTAAATTTTGATAGTTGCCACGATTAGCGTGGGTCAAACAATATGTTGGGGGCGATGTGAAAGATCCCAAGGGGGGAACGAAAAAATTGTGAGCTAAAGTGCAGATTCTCACCCCTCATCTTTCCCTGCTTTTCGTTTACTCGTATCCCGCATCTGTTTATCCTACGCTTTTGGTTTCTATCGGCGTTTTGCATGCAAGATAAGCACGGGCTATTAACTGCCCCAATTGAGAGTACATTGCGTACCATGACCATACCGACCATATTCGGTATGGTGGCGATCTTGATGTTTAACTTGGTCGATACCTTCTTTATCTCACTGCTCGGCACACAAGCACTTGCAGCAGTGAGCTTTACCTTTCCAGTCACCTTTGCCATCAACTGCATCACCATGGGGATTGGTATTGGCTTATCGACATGTATCGGTCGATTGCTTGGCCAAGGCAGCGCACAAAATGCAGCACGCTTTACCTGTCATGGCTTATTGCTGGCTCTGCTTCTGGTCGGCTGCGCGTCTACATTAGGTATTATCGCCTTAGAACCTATGTTTACCCTGCTAGGAGCAAAGCAAGAGTTGTTGCCGCTGATATCGGAATACATGTCGGTGTGGTATCTCGCGATCCCATTTTTGGTCATCCCCATGGCAGGCAACAGCGCGATTCGAGCCAGCGGTGATACGAAAACACCCGCTAAGATCATGCTACTGGCTGGCCTTATCAATGGCGTTTTAGATCCGCTACTTATCTTCGGGTATGGGCCTTTCCCTGAACTGGGGATTCAAGGCGCTGCGATTGCCAGTGGTTTCAGTTGGTTTGGTGCTTTGTGTGGCTCACTCTACGTATTGATGGTGCGAGAAAAACTGCTTGCGCCGCCTAAGCTGACAAACATCGTCAGTGACTGGCGACAGATCTTAAAAATAGGCACCCCAGCGGCTTTGTCTAACGCTCTGAACCCACTTGCCGGCGCTATCATCATGATGATGCTGGCCAAACAAGGGACTGAAGCCGTGGCGGCGTATGGCGCAGCGCAACGTATCGAGTCCATTCTTATCATTGTGTTGATGTCTCTTACTTCGGCGCTTACGCCTTTCATGGCGCAGAACTTTGGCGCAAACAACCCACAACGCAGTTTTAAGGCACTGTTTCTGAGTATGCGTTTTGCTGTGATGTTCCAAGGTTTGATTTTCTTAATGATGGTGCCGTTGAGCATTCCTTTGGCTGCCCTGTTCTCTCAAGAAGAATCCGTCCGAGGCATATTGTGGCATTACCTGTTAGTCGTGCCCTTTAGCTATGGATTCCAAGGCATTGTGATGATGCTGATCAGTGGGATGAACGCCATGCATCAACCACTCAAAGCCTTTCAATGGAGCTTCATGCGTTTGTTTGTCTTTACCTTGCCATTCGCTTGGATAGGCAGCCAAATTGATGGTGTCGAAGGGCTGTTTATAGGCTTAGCCTTGGGGAACATTGTCGGCGGTATTTCAGGGTACTTGTTTGCGCTTCGTGTAAGGGGTAAAGCAGATGCGGGATACGAAAAGATATAAGAGCAGATACGGGATGCGAAAAGATATAAGAGCAGATACGAGATGCGAGTAACCGGGATGCGAAAAGATTTAAGAGCTTAAGAGCAGTTACGAGATTCGAAGAGCTTGAGAGCAGAAAAAGACTAAAAAAAGGAAGATGACATGGAAGACACCACTTACAAAATGTTCTATGACGCGCCGATTGGCAAGATGATCATTGTGAGCAATGGTGTGTCGCTTATTGAAATTGACCATGTAAATCACGAAGAGCTAATGATTAGCAATCCAGATGACCTTTGCCAACTGGCAGCGAAACAGTTAGATGAGTACTTCGCAGGTCATCGAATAGAATTCGATTTGCCATTAAGAGCGATAAAAGGCACTGAGTTTCAAAAAGTAGCTTGGCAAGCTTTAACAACCATTCCTTATGGCGAAACCATCAGTTACGGTGAACAAGCGAAAATAATGGATAACCCAAAAGCAGTAAGAGCTGTGGGTGGTGCAAATGGCAAGAACCCATTTAGTATTGTTGTGCCTTGCCATAGAGTCATCGGCGCGAATGGAACATTAACCGGCTACACCGGCGGTATGAATCGCAAAGAGTGGTTGTTAGATTTTGAGCGTTCGATCTTAAATAAAAAGAAGTAAACCTTATCTCACTAGATCAATAATATAAAATTTCGCCATCAAGAAGCGCCATTATCACCAGACAACATATAGTCTATATTTAAAATTTCATACAAAGAGGTGATGGTAATGTCCACTGATACGATTGAATCTTATGAAGATCGAAAGCGTAGAGATGGAGCTATAGCGCTAATGAAACTATTATCGTTTTCTATTGATGATAAAAAACATGACCGAGTCAATTCAGGTACTCAGATTCGAGATAAACTGGCAAAACGTAAACAATCGGTTCAAGAATCAACATCACCGTTACGCTGATAATAATACGTTCGGTTACTTTAGTTTAATCCCATAAGTGTCAATATGGGCAAGTAGCTCATTCGATGTAATTCTATGCTTAACGAGCAAGTCAACCTTGAATGGAAGCGACGACTGTTCTAAACGATCTTGCAAGCCTGCGACGACACTTAACGAAATCCCATGCCCCTCGATAACAATATCGATGTCGGAGTTATCTTTATAAGTTCCAAGGGCTCTAGAACCGAATACCCAGGCATGAATGACTAAAGCATGATTCAAAACAATATCCTCAATCAACTGATACTGATGAGGCTTAAGGCCGACCGAGTCTGGTTTAACCAAATAACTATCGATCACATTTAACCTCTTGTTCGCATTGACCCTCTTGATCACATTTAAGCTTTAAATAGAGTGTGACTTGCCCTATCACTGGTGAAAATGACTCTAAGATCAGTGACTGAGCTTCAAGGACATTTTCCTCATCATAGGTGTGGGACAATAAATTTCGTTTTATGAGTGCTTCAAGCATAATCTCACACTGCTCCGAAGACAGGTGCTTAGCTTCTAAGGCCGTACGAAAAACGCTCCTCGGCGAAGCCACATCAAACCCTTCAAACTCAAGTAAGTCTTTAAGGGTCTTCCATGTCAGTTCGAAAGAAAATTCAAAAGTTTGTACTAACCCAGCGAGCTCTAACTCATTGTAGCTATCTTGTGAGCACGCTCTCTCAAGCCTTTGCTGCGCTTTCATTAAGTTTTGCAGTCGTTGCTTCCAACGGTCTGGGTTTGAGTTCATATAAACAGCCTAAATATAAGGTAAAAGACAAGTATAGTATGAGCCTTAAGCTACCTAATCATTCAAGAAATGTCACTCTTTCGATATTCATCAAGACTGTTCTTTTCGTCTTTTGTTTAAGGTCGTGCCCTTATGTTCTCCCCTGCATGTTTTTCTTACCCAATACCTGTCCTTAAGCTCTTCGCTACTCGTTTACCCGTATCTCACATCACGCATCCGTTCTTAAGCTCTTCTCATCTCGCTTACTCGTATCTCACATCTATAAAAAAGCCCGCACTTTTAAGTGCGGGCTTTCAAAATCGTTAAAGCTCAGTGAACCGCTGAGCCAAACAACTATTTAACTACTGACTATTTAACGATCACATCACCTGACATTTCTGCCGGGATTGCGATACCAGATAGAGAAAGCATCGTTGGTGCTAAGTCAGACAGTTTACCGCCCTCTTTGAACTCAACGTCTTTGTTACCTACGTAGATAAGCGGCACTGGCAAGTTAGTATGTGCAGTGTGGATGCCACCCGTTTCTGGGTTAACCATCATTTCTGCGTTACCGTGGTCTGCGGTGATAAGCAGTTGGCCGTCAGCTTCTTTGATTGCTTCAACCACTTTACCAAGACATTCGTCTAGCGACTCTACGGCTTTAACTGCTGCATCGTAAACGCCAGTGTGGCCAACCATGTCACAGTTAGGGAAGTTACAAACGATAGCGTCGTATTTACCGCCTTTGATTGCGGCAACAAGCTTTTCAGTTAGCTCTGGCGCGCTCATTTCTGGCTGTAGGTCGTACGTTGCTACTTTTGGAGAAGCAACAAGTTGACGCTCTTCGCCTTCGAACTCGTCTTCGATACCGCCATTGAAGAAGAAAGTAACGTGCGCGTATTTCTCTGTTTCAGAGATACGTAGCTGCGTCTTACCTTCCTTCGATAGCCATTCACCGTAAGTGTTCTCTAGAGAAGCCGGTGGGAATGCACATAGAAGCGGGATGTCTGCCGCGTATTGAGTCAGCATTACGAAATCGATCGCTGGGAATACGTTACGAGCAAAACCGTCGAAATCAGGAACGAATGCACGTGTAATTTCACGAGCACGGTCAGCACGGTAGTTCATGAAAATAACCGCATCGCCATCAACGATAGCGGCAGACTCTTCGCCTTCCGCTTTGATTTCAGTCGCTTTAACGAACTCATCGTTTTCGTCACGAGCGTAAGCCGCTTCTAGACCAGCCACAGCAGTGTCGAATGTGAACTCAGCTTTTGCTTGAGTCAGCAGGTCGTAAGATTCTTGAACGCGATCCCAGTTGTTATCACGGTCCATTGCGTAGTAACGACCAATAAGCGAAGCCACACGGCCTTTGCCTAGCTTAGCGAACAGTTCTTGGAAGCGTGCCAGTGTGTTTTCTGCGCTACGTGGCGGCGTATCACGGCCGTCTAGGAATGCATGCAGGTAGATTTTCTCTGCGCCACGCTCTGCTGCCATTTCAACAGCTGCGTAGATGTGATCTTCATGAGAGTGAACGCCACCTGGAGACATAAGGCCCATGATGTGAACCGCTTTCTCAGCTTTCACCGCTTTATCGATAGCGTTCACTAGCGTTTCAGTTTGGCCGAACTCACCATCTGAAATTGACTTAGTAATACGAGTAAGATCTTGGTATACCACGCGACCCGCACCAATGTTGGTGTGACCCACTTCAGAGTTACCCATTTGGCCATCAGGTAGGCCTACATCTAAGCCAGAAGCCGAGATTAGCGTGTTAGGTTGGTTAGCAATAAGACCGTCTAAAACTGGAGTCTTAGCGTTCGCGATAGCGTTGTCTTGGTTGTCTTCACGGTAACCGTAACCGTCAAGGATCACTAGAGCCATTGGCTTCTTAGCTGACATAGGACTGACCTCGTTCAATTCAAAATAAATCGGTATAAAAACAAATTAGCGTAATTTTACTACAGTTTACAGTCAAAACTGTAGTGGAAGATCAAGAAAGGGCGCAGGTAGGATGATCGAATATGAAAAAAAGCGTCATTTTCTACTGCGAGAAGATCGTAAACCGCAGACTGGGCTACTAGTGAAATAAGCAAAAACCCTAGCACGCGAAATTAAGAGATCACGAACAGGACTGAACCTTCTTTCAACTCAATGTCAAATACATTAAAATAGTCAAAAATACACAATTAGGCTTAACTGTGCTCATTTCACTTCTTGATCTCTCTTTTCTGTTCTTCTTTTCTCTTGCGACTCTTTTTATCATGCGCAAATTCGCAAAGAAGATAGGTTTAGTCGATAAACCAAACGCTCGGAAGCTTCATAACGGTGCAATCCCATTAGTAGGTGGTATTTCTATCTGTATATCACTCCTCTACTTCTTGTTAAACAATCCTGAAATACTACCTAACACACCACTATACGCAGCTTGCATTATAATTCTCGTGGGAGTTGGTGCTTTAGATGATAAATACGATTTGAGCTTCCAGTTGCGCTTTGCCATACAAGCAGCCCTATCTGTAGCTATGATGATGATCGGAGGAATTGAGCTGAACACAATTGGAGATATTTTAGGGACAGGTGAAGTAATTACACTCGGATGGTTTGGATATTTCGTCACAATACTTGCTGTAATAGGAGCTATCAATGCATTTAATATGGTAGATGGCATTGACGGGCTCTTAGGAGGATTATCTATAGTTACTCTTGGTGGCCTTGGAATTATGTTGAATTATGATGAGCAGTATAACTTGGCTTACATCTGCTTAATTCTCGTCGTCATAATCACACCTTATATCTTACTAAACTTAGGGGCATTTGGGCGAAAACGGAAAGTTTTTATGGGGGATGCAGGTAGCATGCTAATTGGCTTTACTGTAATTTGGTTGCTTTTATTATCTAGTCAGAATGGTAGTAAGCCACCACTTCGTCCGGTGACTGCATTATGGCTAATAGCCGTACCATTAATGGATATGGCAGCTATTATGATCCGAAGAATAAGGAGAGGTGACTCTCCTTTTAAACCAGATCGTGAACACCTTCACCACATATTCCAAAGAATGGGGCTTACATCTAAGCAAACCTTACTAGTTATATCACTAATAGCAACTGTATATTCATCTGTAGGAATAATATCTGAAATTAATAATATCCCTGAGTTTATTATGCTTTATGCATTCCTCATATGTTTCGTTACATACCTTATTTTCATTTCCTACATTTGGAAAATAACAAAATTTACAAAAAACATGATTAACTATCTAAAACATCGTTAATTAGCTTTTCACAAATAGAACTATAGCTATATGTAATTTGGGCTTCTTCCTTACCTCTAGCCCCCATTTCAATGAGCTCGCCACTAGAAAAAGAACTCATTTTTAATATTGCAGTAGCTAGTTCTTCGCAGTTTTCTGCCTTTACAGAAATTCCAGCATTACATTTTTTTATGGGGTCACAAGATCCAGAGTAAGAGTGTATTATTGGCTTGCCTGAAATTAAATATTCGGGAATCTTATTGGCACCAATTCCAAATTTATATAAAGACTCATTCTTCCATCCTATATAACAAACATCAAACATTTCCAACAAACTGTAAATTTGGCTCTTGGAAACGGGTTCAAGAAAAGTAATATTGGAAAGTGTTAAGTTCTCGGCCATTTCGATCAATTTTGACTTTTCTTTCCCGATTCCGACAATAACAATGTGTATATTTTCATGCTCACGAATTAAATGAGCTGCCTCTACAAGCGTATTTAGCGCATTTGCTACGCCAACTGTACCGGCATAACCGACAATAAATTTATCTAGAGGTATTCTACGCCTCAAGTTTTTTGGAAGCTCTTCCTTTGAAGACAACTCTTCGGATGAGTAACCGTTGGGTATCCAGGAAAACTTATTGGGGTGCATCCCATATGATTCCATATGTTCATTAGCATTCTTTAAGTTAGATATAACTTTATCTGAGACTCTATACGCGCGCGCTTCGATCCAGCTAAACAGTCGAATTAGAGGGTGAGTAGGGGAATACCCTCCTAACTCGATTAATGTGCGAGGCCAAATATCTCGAACCTCAAAAACTAAACGTGAACCAAAACGTTTAGAAAGTAATTCTGCCCCTAAAAAAGAAGTCGGTGAAGGGGAAGAACACAAAACCACATCTGGTTTAGGTAAAGACTTGGTGGTCAAAAGTTGTATTAATATAGGAAAAACAAACCAATTTAGAACTCTCAACTTACTATGAGCTTCTCGGTAATCAAAGTTTTTAACCCAAACAAAATTAAAGCCACTTATTTTTTCTATATAAAAAAAACCGCTGAATTTAGGTTTATGCCGTAATAAATGATGACTAGCAGAAGCAATCAGGTATACTTCATAGCCCTTTTTCGTAAGCTCCTCCGATAAATAAAACTGCCTCCCGCCCATACCTGTTTTGGGTGTAGATGCATCTTGATGTACTATCCAAATTACTTTCTTCATAATATTTAACGACCTATATACTGAATTTTCGAATCATATCACACAGCAGTTTATTATTTTCCCGAGAATTAAATTTTTCTGATACAGACTGAAGTCCATTCTTAGATAATTCAGAATATAATACTTCGTCAGATAACAATCGAATTATTGAGTCGCCTAACGCAATGGAGTTCTTATCCTCTACCAATAATCCGTTAAAACCATCAGTTATCAGCTCGTTTATTGAGCCTGTATTTGTCGAAATACATGGAAGACCTGTATTCATGGCTTCCATCAAAGACACTGGAATTCCTTCATGTAGCCCGGCACCAAGATCTACACTAGGCAAACAACAAAAGTCGATCTGTTCTGAACTCAACAAATCAAGAACAATAGAATGTTCCAAGTTCCCTTCAAAAACCACAAAGTCCTGTATTCCCAATTTTATAGAATAATTTCTTAACTCGTCTAAAAGCTGACCATCACCAATAAATGTACATTTCACAGGGCCAAATTTTTGAACAACATGTTGAATTGCTTCTAACAAATAAACATGTCCTTTGACACTAATTAAAGAGCCAATACAAACAAAGTTAAATTCAGATTTGTCTAATGCCAGCTTTCTCGTAGAGTTAGTTCCATCTACAGTGATACCAAGATATATACGTTGTATCTTGTTAAAAAACTCATCAATAATATATTCAGGGAATAAATCGCTTGAATGTTCTGAAATCGTTCGAACAAAGCTAGTTTTGTTCATCTTTGTTCTAAAATTATTAGCATCAATAATATCCCAACGATGAGCTGTGACACCAAAAGGAGTTCCAGTCATCTCGGACAACAATAGTCCTAACTGGGCAGGTGCTGTAAGCCAATGACAATAGATAAAATCATATTCTTTACTTCGTATATTTAGTTCTGAAAAATAAATAGCCTTAGGTAGTAAAATTAGATTTCTTAATGTCTTTATCAAATTATTAGTAAAGCATAAACCTGCTAATTTAAAGAGAGATAAAGGCCTGAAAATTATATATAAAATAAAAGTTCGAATATAAAAAAATTCAAACAAATTAAACTTCATATAATCGCCGCTTATATCTATATATTGTTCCTTAATATCGCCTCTTGGATAAGTGGGAAGTAAATCTACAATAAAATTTTCCGACAAATTTTTTAATTCTGGTTCAATAAACCCCTCACCCTTGCCATAAGGATAAGAAGATGTAACAACTAATATTCTCTTTTTCATCTCACTTTACCTAAAAACTAGTTCCTACAATGAAATTAAGAAATCCATTCTTTTTCTCTCTTTCTTCTTATGTTCGAGGCGTTTTTCAGAGAAAATCAATACTTTTTCTTTTCTATCTTCGACCTTTTCCCAATAGTCGACCAAATTACGTATTTTTGTTGCTGTTTCAAAAATATCGTGACTGTTAACATGAGCGTAGTATTTACCATCTTCAATATCGGTATCAATATAATTACCGATAACAGGAAGACCATAAGAATAGTACTCACGGCTCTTTAGGGGACAAGCTTCATACATACCATGTCGTTCTATTGCAAGAGCGCTTATCCCAAAGTCAGCATTCATTAAAACGTTTTCGAGATCTTTTTTCTCCAAGTAACCATAGTGTCTGACATTACCTCGTGTTTGACCTTCGTAACCAACGATATCAAATTTATATTCTGTTAATTGATCAGCTAAGTCTAATAAAATGTCGTAACCGTGACATGCATTACCAGGCGATGCGACGAAAACCATTCTAGGCGTGTTATTAGTCGAATGCAGATTTCTCTTTACATATTTTATTCCGTTAGCTATTACTTCAGCACGAACGCTACTATACTTAGCAATATAGTCTTTCAACTCATTAGTAACACAAACGAAACCGTTTACTTCATTTAACAGTGATTTTTTTGTGATCCTATTGTATACCTTCGTTGCCAAACTGTATTTTTTATATTCAACTTCATCATTTGAATTTATTTCCATACAAACAAGATAACGTTTAAAAACGACTTTAAAATAATAAGTAAATAATAAATACCTTGTATAAATAATATCTACTCTTATATTTTCCAAATCATCTTTTATTTTTTTAGATATCGACCAAATTTTAGTTAATTTTCTAATTGCACTGTCGGATTTTGAAATCTCATCTCCCAATACTTTTATTATTTTAGAGTTGACATGATATCTTACGTTTGATTTCAATGAATATATATATACATCATATCCTAAAGATATCCATTCGGTTGTTTGCAGTAGTACTTTTTTTATTATCGAGTTGGGGTTTTCTATTGAGAATTCACATTCTACTATATATACAACACTCATAAGTCACCTGTGTCTTTTCTTAACTTTGGATAAATAACTAGCATAGCAATCAATATAAACTGCAAGTAATAATACATTAAAGAAGAACTAGGAACAGCTCCAATTAGAGGGCACAACACAAAGACAGGGATAAGAACAGCCTCATACCCTCCCCTAAACTTATCCTCACTAAACTTGATGAGGTTAACTATTGCCATTATATAACTAAACAGTAATAGTAAAAATGCAGGAACTCCATACATAATCATGACCTCCATAAATAAATTATGAGGATCATACAACCCTTCACCGTAAAGAATAACAGAATGGCTTACATAATTATATTTTTCTGAAAATCCGAATAGTAAGTAATACCAATCGTTAGATATTAAGTTTATATAGTTTTCAATTATCGATATTCTTATCATATTGCTGTTATCTAACAAGTATGAAGAAAGAATGATAGAAGATGAGAACAATCCAATGATACCAATTGATATCATTAATATTCTAAAAAATTTGTTAGGAAGCTTTAAATAAATAACCAGACCATAAAAAGCTAATATAGATAACAAGAAACCTCTAGAACCTAGATATATACAAATACTTAACGATAATGTTATCGCTATAAAACCAGAAACCTTTACTCCAATACTTTTAGATTTAATAGAATATGAAGATAGGGTTGCAATAAAGAAAAACATAGAAAACGAGAAGTCATTATAATTTGCGAATAGCCCTGAAACCAAAAATCTGTCCGTTTCTAGATACCTAACATGCTCATTTCCTGCATATAAATAAGAAGCAAAGTTGAAAGAGAACATAATCTCTATCAATGCAGTAACTAAAACCACCCCACCAGAGATGATAATAGTGTCACAAAGCAATCGATCAAATGAAACATTTATGGTATTAACACAGATCAAAAACACTAGAAATACTGAAGGTACTAACAAACTAATAATTGATGTATCGTGGATAATATAGTTTATAGATGATACAAAAAAGCACGTGACAAAAAATAGATATGTCGTTACATCCAAAACATTAAACTTTGTGAATCTAAATCTAGAGCCTAAACCAATAATATTTACACACAGAAATAAAATAAAGCTAAACGGTAATCGAGAAAATAATAATATTAAACTTACTCTCTTTAATTTATCAATCAAAATCTAACTCTCTACGTATATTTCTCAAAGAAAAAATCTCTTCCTTATACAAAAATACGCATAATAAAAAAATCAATAGCCAAGTAACTATTGAATATAATAGAGGAATTGGTAACAAAGCAAATAAAATCGATGACAAAATTGATATTGAAATTAGAAAATAAGACTTAATCCCGGAAACTCGTAGCCAAATAGCTGATGAAATCTCAGTTCTAACTATAAAAAATATAAACATTGACAAAATCGTAGATATGGAAGCTCCTATTGCACCATAATTAGGAACTAATAAGTAATTACCAATCACATTACTTAAAGCTGCAATAACTGAAGATAAAAGAGAAAAGTAAGTCTTCTTTTTCAAAGAAATACCTATTGATGTTGTTTCCGATAAAGTATAAAAAAGTGGGACTGAAATCATCATAGGTAAGATTAAGCTTACGTTAAAATACTCTTCGGGTAATACATATACAGCCAACCATGAAAACAAACCAACAAAGCAAAAAGTTAAAACAACGATTAATTGTACAATTCTAGAAACATAACCAACCTTATCTAAATTTTTTCCTTCAGAAGACCACTTAAACACAGTGGGGGCCCATAGTGTATTAAAAATTGCCCCTAGCACACCAGCAACAGAAGCAAAACTAATTGCTACTGAATATACACCTAACTCTTCGAATGTTGAATATGAGCGAATAGCTACTTTATCTATTGCCATTAATGCCCATGAGGAAATCGCAGCAAAAACTAATGGGGAACCATATAACATCATTCCTTTTAGATTTTGAATATCGTCTTCGCTAATTTTTTTTAATGTCAACTTCCAGTCTGATTTATAAATTAGATATACAAATGTAACGAACAAAGATATAAGCTTAGCAAATAACAACCATACGAAGTTACTTGGCAAAGAAACAAGTATATATGTTAAAATTAGTAGAAAAAAAACAAACCTTGGAATTATTTGACTTAAAGAAAAAACCAAACCATTCCCTTTCATTCTTGGAATCAAAGAAAACAATCTAGATAATAGAGCACAAAGCAAAGAAAGTAATATCAAAAAATCATAGTTATTATCAGAAAAATCGAAAATCACATCTGATATATAGCCAGGAAAAAATAGTAGTACGATTATAGCTGGAACTAAAAAAAATATTAATGTAGGAATCAATGCGAAGCTAAATAGCAAGTTTCTATTATTCGAATCATGATAATAGCGAGTATATGACTGATCTAAGCCCAAAGTGAAAAAAAGAGTACAAAAACTAATCATAACTTGCAATAGTGATATTTTACCAATATCAGCTGATGAGAAATGCCAAGCAATTATAGGTAAAGTAATAAAACCTAGAAAAGCTCCACCGATAGGCCCAATAGAAAAGCTAATAATCTTATTCATTTTTCAGCCAATATTCTCATGTATTCTTTTGTAAGTTTATCTACTACCACTTCCTCGCTGAAATTGGATAAGCAATGGTTAATTATAGCTTGATTATCAAATGTATCATAATTATGGTACATTTTTAACATATTTTCAGAAAGACAATCGATATCGTCAACGTTTGACGAATAACCGTTAAAACCATCGATAACAATAGATTCAGGACCGCCACATCTAGTTGCAACAACAGGCTTGCCAAGAGCTAGAGACTCAATCAATACAACACCAAATGTCTCTATTTTGCTTGACAATACATACGCATCACTACTGATCATCAGTTTTTTAACTTCTTCTCTACTTAACATCCCCAAGAATTCTACTTTATCTGATATACCTAACTCTATAGCAAGTTCTTGAAGATATTTACGAGCTCCTCCATCTCCCCCAATTTTCAATATTACATTACTAGTATTAGAAAATGCCTTAGAGAATGATTTTAATAGCAAATCTATCCCTTTATTGTCACTTAGTATACTAACATTACAGAATGTGAAAGCTTCATTTTTAGGACTAATTGATAAATCAAATTGCTCAAAGTTTTTTTGCAAAATATTAGGTATATAAGTCCAAGCGTTAGGACATTTGAACTTATTATCAAGGAGTTTGCAAAATGATTCACTAACTGCAATATTTAAAGCTGATTTAGATACGGTTTTTTCTGCTAACAAATATTGCCATTTTTTAATATTATCTCGAGCATAGCTAGAGCTATGCTCAGTAATAACATAGTCAATACCATATTTATCAGCAATTATTTTGGCAAGAAGCCCTCCATTAAACACGCAGTGAGCGTGAAGTATATCAGGCAACCCATACTCTTCTTTATATTTGTCGAAAATTTTTATACCTTGATTTAGGTATAGCATAATATTGATATAAGGCACTCTAGGCGATAAACCAAAATTCACACTCTGAAAAACAGGTATCTCATTATCTATGAATGAAAATACAGGTTTAGATTTGCTGTTAATTATATTTCTCAAAGATATTTGATGTGGATATATTACGCCAACGTCATGACCATAACGTTTTAATGCTAATGCTTGCTCCCTAAAAAAACAGCCACCTATATCATTTTTGCGAAGGGGGTACCATGAGGGAATTATACAAATATGCATGCTATAACCTAGGCTAAAATTAGAGATATGGGTGCATTGGTAAACTTAGAACTTTTTGAGATAGTGACTCTGCGATAGGAAAATCACCTTCTTTGTAGCCTAAATGAGAAAATGCCGTCTGCTGATGCATGCAGGTACGATAGTAAACCATCGTAGGTATGCCTTTAGATGTGTAGTCATTAATCACCCGCTCTCTATCCGAAGTCATAATCGTATATTGAGCCCAAGAGCTTCTATAACCTTCTGGGACACAGGGGGTTACGAATGTCTTATTCAACTCCAGAGAATACTTGGCAGCAGATCTATTTCTTGCTTCGAGCTCTTCAGGAAATACATACAACTTTTCTAAAAGTATCGCGGCTTGAATAGTATCTAGCCGACTATTCACACCTATACGAACATTATCATATTTATCAGTGCCCTTACCATGTACACGTAACGAGCGCAATAGCTCTGCATACTCATCATTGTTAGTAAAAATTGCACCACCGTCTCCATAACAACCTAATGGCTTAGCAGGGAAAAAGCTAGTCGTCGCAATGTCTCCAAAAGAGCCCGCCATTTGTCCATTTATCGAACCTCCAAAACCTTGTGCAGCATCTTCAATCAATCTCAAATTATATTTTTTGGCTATTGCTTCAATTTTGGGATAGTTTGCTGGTAACCCAAATAGATCAACAGCAACGATAGCTTTAGGTGTCAATTTGCCTTCTAGAATCGTCTTTTTTATTTTGCTCTCTAGATCTTCAGGGCAGATATTAAAAGTTTGTTCATCTGAGTCAACAAATACCGGAGTCGCCTGAGCGAAAGAAATAGTCTCCGCACTGGCAAAAAATGTGAATGTCGGACAAAAAACAGCGTCATTTTTCTCTATCCCTAGAGCCATCATAGCCAATGTTAGTGCATCGGTTCCATTTGCACATGTAATAGCATGCTTCACGCCAACAAAACTAGCAAGCTGCTCTTCTAATTCATAGACTTCAGGGCCCAAAATATATTGACCGTGCTCTAGTACTCTGTGGATTCGATGATCTATTTTTTCTTTTAAATGATTATATTGTGCTTCTAAATCTATAAATTGCATTCTAAGTTTCACTCTGATACTACTGTCAATGTAGAGCCTTCAAGTTTATATGTAACTTGCGTATGAGGGCAGATAGCTTGGCCTTCGCCTTGTAAAGGTAATTTGATTTGTTCACCAAACATGCTCATCCAACCAACCTGTTTAGCGGGAACGCCAACCATTAAGGCAAAAGGCTTTACACTTCGATTTACTACTGTGCCAGCACCAATAAACGCATACTCTCCAATAGTCGTACCACAAACGATCGTGCAGTTCGCTCCCAAAGTCGCACCTTTCTTTACTAAAGTATCTAGATATTGCTCTTTACGTTCAATTAACGATCGGGGATTATAAACATTTGTGAACACCATACTCGGGCCACAAAAAACACCTTCTTCCAAATGTACATTGTCATAAACAGATACATTATTCTGAATCTTACAATTGTTTCCTATTGTAACTTTATTGCCAACAAAGACATTTTGTCCTAATGAAACACCTTCCCCTACCACTGCACCCGAACAAATATGAGCCCAGTGCCAAATTCGAGAGCCGTCGCCAATCTTTGCGCCCAGATCTACAATAGCCGTATCATGTTGAAAAAAATTCATGCTTACTCCAAACCGTTAAAAAGTAGAAGAAAAACCATATCCAACACTGCAATTAGAGACGTAAGTCTGCATCTTCGACAGGAAGAATATGCTTAACATCATAAATTACGTGCTGTTTTTTGCCTAATCTACGTAAAGCCTTTATTCCCATCGACTTGGTTTCAGTATGATCAACGGCAAGAACTATCGCATCATAAAAGCCAGCTTTTAACTCGTCTATCATTTCGATTCCATATTCATTTCGAACTTCATCTTTTGAAGCCCAACTATCATAAACATCGACAGACATGTTGAAGTCTTTCAATTCATTGACAATATCAATAATTTTAGTATTTCTCACATCCGGGCAATCACCTTTGAAAGTAAAGCCCATAACCAAAACTTTAGCTTCATCAATATGTATTTTCTTACTGCTCACTTTTTTGACTAATTGGGTAGCTACGTACTCACCCATTCCATCATTAATACGTCTTCCAGCTAAGATAACTTCCGGACGATACCCGACTTCTTGAGCTTTATGTGTTAAGTAATAAGGGTCAACGCTAATACAATGTCCACCTACTAAACCTGGCTTGAAAGGTAAAAAATTCCATTTTGTTCCAGCAGCCTTCAATACTTGTTCAGTATCGATATCGAGCTTATTAAATATCTTTGCAAACTCATTGATAATTGCAATATTTAAGTCTCTTTGTGTATTTTCTATCACCTTAGCAGCCTCTGCTACTTTGATAGATGAAGCTTTATGCGTACCTGCAGTAATGATTGATGCATATACAGAGTCGACAAAGTCAGCGATGTCTTGTGTTGAGCCAGAAGTAATTTTAGTTATTGTTGTTAATCGATTAACTTTATCGCCAGGGTTTATTCTTTCTGGACTATACCCAGCAAAAAACTCTTTATTGAAAATCAACCCTGAACCTTTTTCAATAATAGGTATGCAAACTTCTTCTGTTGCTCCTGGGTAAACTGTTGATTCAAAAACGACGGTATCCCCTCGACTGATTACCGTAGATATAGCATCAGAAGCTTTAATCAATGGCGTAAGGTCTGGGGTATTATCCTCTGTAATAGGAGTCGGAACCGTCACTATATAGAAGTTACAATTTTTTATAGCCTCGATATCACTCGTATAAGTAAGATTGTTCGCTAGTTCTAATTCTTCTTGAGAACATTCAAGCGTCGAGTCATGTCCCGATATAAGTTCATTGACACGACCAACATTAATATCAAAACCAACTGTAGAATATTTTTTGCCAAACTCTACAGCAAGAGGAAGTCCAACATAGCCTAAGCCAATTATTCCTACTTTCAAATTATCTGTTTTCATCATTATTCCGATTATTATAGATTCAGCGGTAAACCAATTTCTTTATTATCTCGAGCAGAACGATATGTACCTATTAGTAGTTCCAACGACTTTAAACCCTCTCTTCCATCAGTTTCAGGCTGAGCTAGCCCTCTAAGCACATCTGCGACATTCTGAAAGTATGGAGGATGTCCAAAACCGTAAACAGAAGTCGTCTGGTAATTTGCACTCTCAACATCTAGATCATAATCTTTTGATTCGTCGAATGTCCACTCTTGGATGTCGTTAACAGCCACTCCACCAATTCTAACCGTACCTTTCTCACCAAGAATAGTTATTGAGCCCTCAAGGTTTTTAGGGTAGGTACACATAGTGACAGCCATTGAACCGATAGCACCATTTCGCCACTTTATGTTAACTACACCAGAATCCTCTACATCGATATCTCGATGTGTTGAGGTCATCGCATGTATTTTTTCGACCGGGCCAATTAACCAATGCATCAAGTCAACATAATGTGTTGCTTGATTCATGAAAGCTCCACCATCCATGTCCCAAGTACCAGACCATGAAGCTCTATCATAGTATTCTTGGGGACGAGTCCAAAAGACATTTAAATGAACCATATGAATCCTTCCAAAACGCTTCTCTGTAACAGCTCTTTTTAATAATTGAAGCGTCGAATTTCTTCGATTTTGTTTAACAACAAACAGGTTAACCCCAGCCTCATCACATGCACGAACCATAGACAAGCCATCATCCCATTTTGTTGCCATTGGCTTTTCAGTAATGACATGAACCTTTGCTTTTGCAGCTTTTATTGTCTGTGTTGCATGTAAACCACTAGGAGTACAAAGACTAACCAAGTCAAGGTCTTCTGACTCAAGCATCTCATCAATAGAAGAGTAACCTGGGACATTATAACGCTCGGCATGCTCGGTTAATTTCTGAGAATCGTTATCACATAACGCTACCAGCTCAAATTCATTAGATAACTCTTTTATAGAGTCAAAGTGGTTTTTTGAAATACGGCCACAGCCAACCACTGCAATTTTTATCTTTCGATCTTTAATCATCACTAAATCACCAATATTAATAACAAAATACTATATCTACTTATAATTCTTGTACATTTCTCTAACTACAACTAGGCCTGATGAAGTAAACAAAGCAAAACCCAGAACAAAAACAAACAAAAGAAAACGTCGATTAAACCCCAAACTTTCAGTTGAATTATGAACGTAATCAAAATGTATTTTAGGTAGATTTTCTGAGTTTTCAAGCTGGCTAATTAATGATTCCTTTGTTTTTTTCAAATATATCGAAAAATCATCATCCTTAGGGTTTTCAATTTCAGAATAAACAATATCATATCTAGATTTTTGACCGAAAATTATATTTTCTTGGTTGTTAATTAAAGCTATACGATCTGGTGAATTTTCCAAATAAAAATCTAGAAGCCTTTCATTAACATTAATATTTTCACTTATAGATTCAAGTCTTTTCTTAATTCTGTATAATTTGGAAAACTCAGACTTCGTTATCATCTCGGTTATATAGCTAATATGGTATTCGATTATTTCTTGATATTTAGCTTTAAGATTATCATTAAATTTTTCACCTGAAAATGCTAAATAGCTGTTAATTAACTCTTGATTTGATACGTGGTCTTCTCCACGAACTTCGATATGGTTCGATTTTTTAACAATAGCGCTTCTAGCAGTTTTGTTCGAAGATTCAAAATTACGAATGTTTTTTGAACTAAAAAACAGCTCAGAGTATTCTTTATTTAGCCACCCACTATTTAGGAGATCACCCATAAAAACATTAGGATTAACAACATTCCCATTCAGATATCTATAATGTACTTTTTTGCTTGAATCAAAAACAAAACTGTAAAACTCACTTGACTCTATTTCATGCTTATCCAACTCAATTAAAGACACTTTATTAGTCCATACACTAGGAATCGAGTATACCAAACCACCAAAAACACAGGACAGCAACAAAAAAACAACAAATACCAATTTAAGGTTACTCTTGATTATAACAAGAACATCTATTATCGAATATGTGTTATCATATTTATCTCTTGACACAATCACCTCTCCCCTTCCCCACTACGGTATTACATAATATATAAAAATAAAAAACGACACTATTATTATTGTTCATTAACGCATCAACCCTTGCGAGTTTTTTTGGCTCGGACATATCCACGTTGTTAATTTGAGCTAATCCAGTTATACCAGGACGGATATTAAACACCCCTCGAGCTTCTCGCTCAATAATCAAATGCTTTTGGTTAAATAAACAGGGTCTTGGACCAACCAAACTCATGTCCCCACAAAGCACATTTATTAACTGTGGAAGCTCGTCTAGCTTAGACCTACGAAGAAATGAGCCTAACTTCGTCACTGAACTCACACCGACGAGGTGAGTCGCAACAGACTTAGTATCCATAGACATAGTTCTAAACTTCAGTAAAGTGAAAGCTTGTTGATTACGACCAACCCGTGTTTGTTTAAAGATAGGAGATTTAGTGTCCAAATACCCCAATATACAGATGCATAAAAATACAGGCCAAAGAAAAAGCAGCCCGAAAAATGCGAGAAATAAATCAAAAAAACGAATCAAAGTAACAACCTAATGATTAATTGTCTTTAGAGTCTAAGTGAGCGTTGACTGTACGTTGGATAGCATCTTCGAAAGAAACCTTCGGAGCCCAATCTAAAGTAACTTTAGTATCAATGATATTGGCCTGCAGGTTACCACACAATTTATTTGATATCTGCGGCTTCATAATCAAATTTGATAGTAGTTTCACCCACATCACCGGAACAGGTAATAGACGAGGCGCCTTCCCCAAAGCACTTGAGATAGCTTTTAACAACTGGGTTGTAGAGACATCGAAATCGTCGGAGACCAAAAACGTTTCGTTGGCAGCTTCATCGTGTCGACAACACAGAAGTATGAGATCAACTAGGTTATCCAGGTACACTAAACTTCGTTGATTATGAACTGTCCCAAATGGTAATGGGATCCCCTTATCAATTAAAAACATCATAGAGGAAAAATTTGCTTTTACTCCAGGACCATAAACCAAGGGAGGGCGAATGATTACGACTTCTAAACCCGTTTCTTCTGCGATTTTTCTCAACCCAACCTCTGCCTCATATTTACTCAAGCCGTAGGGATCGACGGGAACATTGGTTAAGTTCGGTTTAAACGATTCCCCAGCTTCAGTTTGTTCACCGTTGACCTTAATCGAACTAATAAAGACAAAACGTTTCACACCATTAGCAACAGCTTGGCGAGCTAAATTAAGTGTACCTAAAGTGTTAACCTCATAGTAGGCTTCTTTAGCCTCTTGTACGGTTTCATTCATTTGATGCACTCGAGCAGCACAATGAACCACGCAATCCACATAATCAAAGGCATCTGACCAATCAGTAGTTGAGTCGATAGAAGATATAACAAAGCTATTAGGTTGTATTCGACTCCCTTCCCGCACTACAGGCACGATTTCCCACTCGCGCTCTTCTGATAATTCAACAACTCGAGAACCAACAAAGCCGCTACTACCTGTAACTAAAATTTTCATATTACCAAAAGCCTAGATATTGAGTAATTCGCATCAAAGATTAGCAGCAAAACTATCAATTCGCACATAACAATCAATTACAACTAGCTTAAGCTTACCGAGAAGATTAAAATGACGACTTGCTATAAAAGTCATCATACCCAAGGAAAAAAATGTTCACGCCAATACAACGTTTACTAAATACAAGACGAAAAAATAAACGCTTAATTAGTATTGGTTATGACACATTCGCGGTCACATTCTCACTATACTTATCCATTGCTGTGCGCCTTGGTGCTCCATCGTTTACAGTTGGATGGGATGAATTTGCTACTTTACTCGCAACCATTTTTGTCACCATTTTTAGTTTCGTAAAACTAGGAATGTATCGGGCGGTATTGCGCTATATGATGCTACCAGCGATTGGTCACATTTTTCTAGCCGTCTTTTTCTCAGCACTTACGTTAGCACTAAGCGGTTTTTTCTTTCATTCCTTTATCCCAAGAAGTGTCCCCTTCATCTACGCTGGATTTGCCGTGTTAACTTTAGGTGGACCACGAATTCTCGTAAGGTCAATCTACTATCATTATTATAAACGCCAAAAACCAAACGTGTTTATTTATGGCTCAGGGGCAACAGGTAGAGATCTCACCTATGCGCTTATTCAGGGTGATGAATATCATCCTGTCGTGCTTCTTGATGATAATGAAAACAAGGCTGGTCAAGTCATGTTTGGTATTCGAGTTCATCATGCAAGTGAATTTGAACGTTTGCAGTCCCTATACCAACCAGTAAAGCTGCTATTAGCCATTAATAATATTAACAAAGGTGAGCGGCTAAGATTAGTCGAGAAACTGTCACACTGGCCGATAGAAATTCAATCGGTTCCTTCAGTGGAAGATATTGCAACAGGTAAAGCAACGGCTACTGAAATAAAAGACTTAGATGTCGCAGACCTACTTGGTCGGACTCCTGTAGAGCCAGATCAAGAGTTGCTTTCTAAAAATATAACCGATAAAAACGTCATGGTTACTGGTGCTGGTGGTTCAATTGGTTCAGAATTATGCCGACAAATTTTGATGCAAAACCCTAAAACTTTGGTGCTATTTGAGCTTAACGAATACAACTTATACAAGATTGAACGAGAGTTAGCCATTGCTAAAAGTAACCTTAACTTAAATACTAACATTGTCGCAGCACTAGGGTCAGTTCAAAGACAAAATCGTTTAGAAAAGCTCATGACAGCACATGTAGTAGAAACTGTCTATCATGCTGCCGCATACAAACATGTACCGCTTGTGGAAGATAATGTTGTTGAGGGGATCCGAAATAATGTATTTGGCACTCTATCCTGCGCTCGAGCAGCAATGAATTCCAAAGTCAAGAACTTCACCTTAATTTCTACAGATAAGGCAGTACGCCCAACTAACGTAATGGGAGCCAGTAAGCGACTTGCAGAATTGGTATTGCAAGCGTTGGCTGAAAAACAATCGGAGACGACATTCACAATGGTTCGCTTTGGCAATGTATTAGACTCTTCCGGTTCGGTAGTACCGCTATTTAAAAAGCAAATCAGATCAGGTGGACCTGTAACGGTAACACACCCTGACATCACACGTTTCTTTATGCTAATTCCAGAAGCGGCGCAATTAGTGATACAAGCTAGCGCTATGAGGAATAATGGACAAGTATTTGTTTTGGACATGGGGGAACCAGTAAAAATACTTGAACTCGCTAAAAGAATGATTCATTTAATGGGGATGCAAGAGCACATAGATGGCAGTGGCGAGAATGGGGACATAGAAATTAAATTCACAGGCCTACGTCCAGGGGAAAAACTCTATGAAGAGCTGTTGATTGGTGAAAATGTCGAAGGAACTAGCCATAGCAAAATCATGACAGCACAAGAGGTAAATTTAAGTTGGAAAAATATGGATATTCTGTGTAAAGAACTAGATAAGAATTGTCACGACTTTAATGTTAATCAAATTAAGCGCACCTTACTAAATGCGCCTATAGGGTATAAACCCTCAGAAAAACTCATGACCGCCCCCGTCAATAAAGAATTGCCAGAACCGGTAAAAGGAACTCAGAACCCACACCCCCTAACAATTCCTTAACATTTAAACCCTTCGAACTGATGTAGTATCTCACCGTGATGTCTGACTCTTGTCTCACAGACACGACGACACCTAGTGTATTGAGTTCGGGCTAATAAAACTCTAAGTCACCCAGAACACTTAATTCTATGTTGGTTAATGCAAATCCAATATCTCGTCTGTCACGCAATTTCCTGTAAACTATAAATATCGCCATCGTGTGGTTGTAGCATTCTCATCATCGAATTCTTGATCCCAACAACCTTGATTGACTTTACCGTCAGCAAGTAATTAACGCTTTTATTTAGTACTTTGTAAACGCCCCATGAACCTACAGGGCGATATTACTAATGTTTGAAGTTCCAAGGCAGGAGTGCATCGATATCGGGCTCTGCTTTTGCTAGCTCTTTCATGCACTTGACCATATAGTCATAGAGGATAAGGCCGTTGGCTTTTGCAGTCTCGACGATACTGTAAAGCATCGCGCGGCTTTGTTGCGTAATTCAATGGAACTAAATCAAGAACCTACGATCTGATCAG
>NZ_JBFSUL010000056.1:0-33108 GCF_041467395.1 Vibrio sp. 10N.247.310.98
CAGCTCTGAAGGATCCTTCAACCGATCGCTTTGGCTTTAACTGATCGGCATTACCATACGTTGGGGCTTTTTGTTGCTTGCTCTACGGATTAAGTTGGGTCGAAGAGCTATTCTGATGGCAAATTCTGTTTCAATTCCAGAAGCATTCGGTAGGCACTTTCTCCTGACATCTCATACGGGTTGAACTGGTCTGATGTTGAAAACTGTAAATTAACCAGTTCAGTTAGGCTAGATTGTGGAATATCACCCATAGACCAATCACCAAACTGCCTACAATCGATCTCTTTGAAATATAAAATCATGACGTTTTTGTGTCGCGTGTCATTCAAGATATGATTGTAAGTATGGTTCACTGCGGTTCTCGAACCTTCAATACATTGCAGGAAATACTTGTCATTGTGGCTTAGAAGGCCTGTTAAATGGCTTTGCTTATTGCGGTCGTGTGAAATCTGAAGAATGTCGTTCAAAGCCTGAGAATCGCAACTTTCACAGAGCGTACTGACATAAATTAACCGAGTTAGGAACATAGGCATCATTTCGAATTTTTTTTCAAAGGGTATTAATAAATATAAGCCAAGATCATGGAATTGCGAGTTATTGATTTAATTGTCACTCGGTGGCTTTTGGAAGAGAAGAGGGTGGGGATGAAGTAGAAAAGGGCAGGTTGCAAGATACGCTAAAATGACTCGAATGTTGGCCATTCAATTATTTTAGCGACCTGCTTGTGAGCTCGTTAGTTGTTTAGAGTTGAAATCGATTCAACGTTAGAAGAGGAATCAAATCGAACGTTGACCAACACATTTTCACGTTCGAAAGTCACATCATCAAAGTCAGTCGTTGCGATCTTAAATCCATTTCTTGCGAATAAACTCGTCACCGTTGTTCGTTGTTTCTGTTCCATACCGCATGTCAGTAGTTCGTTCATCGTGATCTTCATTAGGTAACCGTGTGCATAGTGTAAGCGTACAGACTCTACATTATGAGATCAATTGCTTAATCGATAAGCTATATTGATATGTTCAATTGAGTGATTCAGGTATTTAAAAGCCGGATGGATAGTGGGCAAGGGAGTTATGCGACCTATGACAAGTGGAGCGTTATGTGACCACTGTTCAGCATTCCTTGAACACGAAGTTTGTCGCAAAAATCGCGTTGAAATAAGTGGTTACAAAGCAGGAGGAATTATGCCCGCCGTTTGGTATGTTTGGTCGGTTATTGGAAATATTATCGGCCTATATCTCACTTAACTAAAGTACATCGATTTACGATGAGTAGACTCCTCAATAAGCCTTCTTTTTATTTGAATTTTATATGCTAAGTGGTGTTGTTATAATTGTTATTAATTGCATAGGCTTGATTTTAATATTGGTTTGATTTATAAAACAAGCATTCGTTCATTAACTTCATGATTATATTAGTTTTTACTAACCTTTAAATAACATGGAGAAAGGCGATGAATAAGAACCAAACACGCAACAGGTTAGCGAATTTAGTGCGACTTCGTAGGTCATACAAAGCATCAGACTTTCTGGTGGGTTCTGATGAACTCCGAGTTAAAAAAGATGTGTATAGCTTACGTAAAATCAAACAGTTAGAAATTCGTCAATTGGGTCTTAAAGAAAACGCAATCAATATCGTTTCGTTGGCTTTAGTCCTCTCGGCGGCGACTTGGGCATTTGTTCCTCAGTTCGGTTTACCAATGCTTGCACTGACCTTTATTTTGGCGTTTGTTACATGGCGACGATATGAGTTGCGTGCAGAGTTTAAAGGGGCCGATGAAACTGGCGACCATTGGGTTTCCGTGGCGCGCGGTTGTACTCGAGAAGAGTTCAAAGTATTGAAAAACGTTGAATTGGCTTTACGCGATCAGCTGTCTTAGTGGCTAGATCTGTTAAGGTTAAGGTCTTATAAGCGTTAAGCTCCCATAATCAACAAGGCTCGTCATTGTATGGCGAGCTTTTTATTTTCTGAAAAACACAGGTAGTGCAGGTTACTTTGAGAGGCCAATGCTTATATGTGTAATGGGGGTTGATATGAATCTTAAGTCACGGCGTTTTTGATGCTCTTTGTGGTTTTGAATATAGGGAGAGGGTGGAAATGAATACACGAGTCAGTGAGAGTTCTTTTAAAAGGCTCATCCAGTTAGTTGGTTGTGTTTTGATTATAGTGTTGAGCAATAGTCGACTCTCCAATGCTCAAAGCATCGAGTTTCCTACTTGTGTACAGAGCGAGGTTTTGAATACAGAAATCCACCTTTATGTTGATGAATCGGTGTTAGATGAATATTCCAAAGCATTTATAGCCTCTAAAATAGCGACATGGGAAAGCTATTCGAATCTGGTGTTAAAAAACTCCTGCGTCCCTATGACGAGAAAAGTCACTAAGGTGACTTATACGTCTGAAATCGACAGCCTTTGGTTTCAAGATTTGGGCGCCGCAGAGAGGTCATTAAAACTCTCGATGGAAGAACCGATTCCAGAAACAACAGAAGACGGCGTCCCCATTTTTACTGGGATAGTATTTTCTAATTATAATTTTAGCTTTGAGTCTGATTATTGTGGTATGTCTTCTTCGGTATCCTACTTTTTTTCTTTAGCGATAAACTGCCCTGATTACTTAATGGAGCATGAAATTGGCCATTTAAGTGGTGCTAATCATGACTATAAAACGTTATTGAAAGATTTTGATAGTATAGAAAGTTACATTTCTGGAACGTATCCAAGAGCTCCTCAATATTCCTTCGGTACAATTTGTGCTGACAGAGGCACAGTGATGTCTTATGAGCGAGATGTTATACCTGCATATTCCAGCCCGGACATCAGAGTAGATGGCACAAAGTGCGGGGATAGCAAATACCACAATAATGCGAGAGTGCTTAGAGAGTTCGCACAAGCTTATTTAACCCCATGATTGCCTAGCTGCTAGATTGGTAGTCATCCGATTTAGTTACTTTATTATTAATGGTTATTATGAGATTAATGACTGCTGTGGTCGCGACTAATCCCTCTAGAACTTAGACCAAGAACCATACCTAAGCACCAAACCAAGGAGAGAAAATGCAGGTAAGTATTAGGCCCGCCATGCCAAGCGAATTGGCAGCCATTTATTCTTTGGTTATCTCAAACGATGAGTGGACGAAGTTTAACGGCCCTTATTTTCCATACTCACCGCCATCACTAGAAGAGTTTGAAAGCCGTTCGTTTTAACGGTTACTCAATGGATCCGACTTACAGTTGGTGGTTGTAGACGATGTGCCTGTAGGAACCGTCAGTTGTTATTGGGAGTGTGAAGAGACACGTTGGCTTGAAGTCGGAGTAGTCATTTATAACTCCGACTATTGGGGGAAGGGTATTGCTGCGTTAGCTCTTCCTCTTTGGGTATCTTACCTATTCGAAAACAAGCAGATAGAGCGTGTCGGTTTAACCACTTGGTCGGGTAATCCGCGGATGATGTCACTAGCTCTTAAATTAGGCTTCCAGCAAGAAGCTAGGCTAAGAAAAGTGCGTTATTACCAAGGCGAGTATTATGACTCGATTAAGTATGGTCTATTGCGTTCTGAGTGGCTGGAAAGCAAATAGCCATAATTTGAGTTAGCTTGTTGTTTTACTGAACTTTATAAGTCGTGGAGTTCAAAGTAGTCACTTGTGATCTTTAAATCTAAGACGGGCGTATTTCTTCCAGTTTATTAAGGAAGAGTATGCATGATGCTATCTAAAGAGAATGAATCAAGAATTATCGAAATGGCGTGGGAAGACAGAACGCCGTTTGAAGCAATAGAACTGCAATTTGGTTTAAATGAATCGGAAGTGATTCGTTTTATGCGTAGCCATCTCAAGCTTGGCAGTTTTAAGCTGTGGCGTTCACGTGTTTCTGGGCGCTCGACCAAGCATGTAAAACTACGCAGTTCGGACGTTTCGAGAGGTTATTGTCCGACTCAATACAAGCACCGCTAGATAGGGACTTATTTAGTCAGCCCAAATGACATTTGATTGTGGAACAAGAAAGGTGGCGCAATGCACTGGACGCACAAAGACCCTCGTAATCATCACACTCATGGTTGGTTGAAGCATAACGGGAAAGTATACGAGTAAACACCTCCGAGACTTTTCCCTTCAAGGCTATAAGATAAAAAGGAATTTTGATGTTTAAGCTGGAAACTGACAGGTTGATTCTTCGAGATATGAGTATCGAAGACGAGTGTGCTTTTGTTGCGATCTCTCAAGACGCAAAGTATCAGCGTTTCTATGATGAAAGTGATTGCGAACCTAACAAATATCGAGAGCTAACTCAGTTGTTTGTTGCACAGGCTTTGGAAGTACCACGCCAGTCCTATCAGCTAGCGGTTGAAAGCAAAGATTCGGGGAAGTTTATTGGAACCGTTTGTTTACGTCTTGAACGCGATAAACAAGCTTCAATGGGCTGTGCTTTATCGAGGGAAACTCAGGGAAAAGGGCTTTCTATAGAAGCATCTGAAGCCCTCGCTGATTTTGGTTTCTCAGAGTTAGGCATACACCGAATCTACGCCGAAACCATCAGCAAGAACTTGGCTGCGATTAAATTATGTAAGTCACTGGGAATGAAACAAGAAGCGTGTTTTAAAGCTCATCGATTCTTCAAAGGTCAATGGTGGGATACAGTTGTGTTGGCGGTTGTTCGATCTGATTGGGGAAAGGCTTAGTGATGGAAAGTGAAAGGCTCAAATTAACCCCTCCATCATTAAAATACAGCGAAGAGATGTGTGAGGTGATAAATGAGTGCAAGGCCGAGTTTTCCCCATTCTTACCTTGGGTTTCTGATTCTCTAACTAAAGAGCAGCTAGAACTTAACATTCAAGATGCTACCAATAATTTCGCCAACTTTACTGGCGAGTTCTGGTTCAATATTATTGAAAAGCAAACAGGGGCATTTATCGGGGCTATTGGCTTTATGATCAGAGACGATACTGTCCCTTACTTTGAAATCGGCTACTGGTTGCAAACATCAAAAACGGGCTTGGGTTACGTGAGTGAAGCTGTCCGAATTATCGAAGAATATGCATTCACTCAAAAAGGTGCGAAAAGAGTCGAAATTAGGATGGCAGGCTCGAATCTTAAAAGTCAGGCCGTGGCCAAACGATGTGGCTATCAACTTGAAGTTCGCTTAGCCAATGATCGACGTTTGCCATCAGGAGATATGGACAGCACGCTCGTTTACGCCAAAATAAGCTAGTCTTAAATGTGTGCTGTTGATTCTTAATGTGTGGCACTTTTATTGAGAGAAACCGTAAATTCCCAAGTACTCTGAAAGACCAACATTTAGCGCTTAGTTATCTGGCTCATCGTCTACAGTGACGTCACCATTCATTGAGTTGTAGTCAATGGAAATTCCCGGTACGACTCGATAATGATAGATACACTGATCCGTCTGTATATATTCAGCAATGTAGTCGGTTTCTTCTGGTGAATTGAAACTTGAAATACTAGGTGGATCGAGGAGCAGTGCGCCCCATACCGAAATGCAATCTTCAGCGTTATCTAATCTTGGAGATTCTTCAGGTAAGTGCCATTGCTGGGCTGGATATCCCCATTCATTGAAGTCAAGCTGGCCGGTCGCGGAGTCATCATAGATAGGGACATTCGTGGAAGCACCACCACCGTTTGAGGTTAAATTTTTTGAATAGGCAAGATCGACCCCTGTTTTAAAAGAAGCACCAGTACCTTTAACAACTGCAATATGAGAATCGGTACTTACGTTGAGGAACCTTGGAGCAGCAGTTACGGCGAGTATTCCAAGGATCACAATAACGACAACAAGCTCAATAAGTGTAAAACCGTTCTTTTTCATTTAGCACCTCTTTTAAAGGCCGCTAGTATGCATTATAAGTTACTCTTACCAAAGGGAATATCCTGATTTTAGTGGTAATTTAAATGCTCAATAATGAATGTTGTGATTAAGGTAACTTATATTTTATAAATTTCATGCGTATGGTTTAAGTGCTGTGTATCTCACTTTGATATTAATTTTAGTTCTATGAAGGTTTGGCAATTAATGAATTTCGTAGAAACGGTAAAGCTTCATCTTTCAGACGTTGGTTATCCAGAGGCTAGTGTTAAAACAGGGCTGGTTCGATCTATATCGGCGCTCGTTTTCAAAACCATCAAAAATAAAGATATCTCTAATGTTTTGTCCCTGTGTACTCAATTGCTTGAAGAAAGGGATTGGGCGTTAGGTGTTATTGCTTACGACTGGGCTTTTAGAGTAAGAAAACAATATTCGAAAGAAACGTTTCCAATCTTTGAGCATTGGTTAATGGAGTATGTCACTGACTGGAATGATTGTGATGACTTCTGCACTCATGCGTTTGGTGAGTTACTGTCTCAATACAATGAGTTGTTCGAACTCACAACCAAACGGGTCGAGCATTCAAATTTTGCTGTACGTAGAGCTGCTGCTGTCATCTTAATTTATCCGATCAATCAGAATCGATACTCAGCGTTGGCTCCGCTTTGTGTAGCAGACCTATTGCTAGAAGATGGACATGACCTCGTGCAGAAAGGATATGGTTGGATGCTTAAAGTCCTCAGTAAAAAGGAACCTCAACAGGTTATTGGTTATTTAAACGCTAAGCATGCCGCAATACCAAGAGTTGCTTTTCGCTAGACGATTGAAAAGTTGGACGATAAAACTAAGCGAGAGTTAATGTTACTTTAACCACTGGCACTCCTCAAATCATCATCAGAATCCGGTGTGATTAATTATAACGATTAAAATAGGAACCCAAGGTGCAAGAACAAACTAGAGGACTCGATCGAGAAGGGTTCATTCAAAATCTTTATTCGCCAAAGAACATTGCGCCTGAATTTCAAGAAGTGGTGTCAGCAGTCGTTGATTCGTTGCTAAGAGAACTTCCAAGTCAAGTTGATGGTATCTACTTGTATGGAAGCGTGCCTAGAGGAACGGCCATTGTTGGTAGCTCTGATTTGGATGTTTCTATCGTACTCGCTACGCCTGTTGGTCAGAGAGAAAAGGAAGTATTTAACCTACTTTCCGACACCATACCCCAAACCTATCCGCAAGTGACCAAGCTTGATATCGATCCTGGCTTCCTGCGGGATGTTCTGCAACCCAACGAAGAATTCCATTGGCAGTTTTGGCTCAAGCATTGTTGCTGTTGTATTTGGGGGAATGATCTATCTATAAAGTTTCCACGATATAAGCCCAGCAATGAAATAGCCCAAGCTCTTAATGGCGATTTATCGACTTTTCTTAAGCAAATGCCCTCGAGTTTCAAAACAATGACTGATGCGGATATCGTTAAGGTAATTGGTAAAAAGTTAGTGCGAGCGGCGTATTATTTTGTGGCTGAGCAAGACGGCAGTTGGTACACCAACCTGAGCCAGTGCGCTGCAGTCGCCAAGCGCTATTACTCCAATCAAAGCGACGATATTGAGCTAGCTCATCAATACGCTCTCGGAAATTTGATATCTAAAACAGAAGCTTTTGAATTGTATGAAAGGCTGAGTAAAAAGCTTGTTGTAAATTAAGCATTAACACAAGCTAGAACAACAAACTTAACTACCTTTGTAACGGCTTTAGGAAAATTAGATGGATGTCCACGAGTGTGTTTCTTTTATCATGCTGAAGGAATCGCAGGTATTACTAGAAAAGCGTAGTGAGTCTAGGGAGACCGATCCCGGTTTAATCACTATACCTGGCGGCCATATTGAACACGGTGAAAACCAGGTTCAGGCGCTGTTTCGTGAACTTGATGAAGAGCTTAATGTTGTTCCGATTGATTACCAATACTTGTGTTCGCTTTACCATCCTACGAAGGAACTTCAGTTGATTCATTATTTTATCGTGAGTGACTGGAAAGGAGATATCACCGCTCAAGAGACTGATGATGTTAAGTGGTATTCACTAGGTTCAGCTCCTGTTGGTATAGCAGCCGATGGTATTGCTTTGAAAGAAGTAGAGCGCGTGGGTAGGTATCTTTAGTTTGGATTCGATAAGATGTTTTGGACGTTTTTTGAGGGCTCAAAAACGGTGAAACCCCGATGTTGGTAGCATCGGGGTTTCGAATTTCTAGATTTCTCGACTGGTAAGATCGATTATCTTTTCTATGCAGAAGGCTGGATTAATCCAATCTTATTCCTTGGTAGGGAATTAGATACGGATGAAGTCCATGTGCTCAACTTTTGGCTTGAACGCGTGACGTTGAACGTCTTGTGGCTTAACCTTAACTTCTGCGCCGTCAATCAGTAGAGTGATTGCTTCGTAGAATTCAGGCTTATCCATTTGGTTGATCACGTCAGCGTGAACAAGTTCGATAGCTACAGCTTCAGCTTCGCCACCGTAGATTACAGCTGGGAATTTACCAGCGTGACGTAGGCGGCGGCTCGCACCTTTACCTAGTTCAGTACGTACTACTGCTTCAAATTTCATAGTTTTACTCTCAAATTAGTAAAAATTAACTTCACACCTCAATGCGACCTTGAGTGTGTGGTAATGCTTAAACATAAAAGTTCATGCTTAAGCGAGCGCGGATACTAACATCACATTCCAATATGAGCAAGTCAGAAGCCCATCTCAAAGTGAATTTCTTTCGATAATGGGTTCGTTTGGAGATAAAACGTTCGCTAACGCTTGTTTAGCGCATTTTACCCCCTTTTACATCGCAATCCTTATCTATTTATATCACTGCTAAATCATCAAGTTAATGAACGGAAAATGAATGTTTGCCTAAGACTTGGTTAAGTCTTAGTTCGTTAATCTTAGTGTTAATTAAACAGCAGAATGAATAGGTGAAAATATGAAACCGGTAAGCATTGTCGTAATTACGCTAAACGAAGAGAAACGCATTAGCCGCTTAATGGAAGAGTTGAGCGTGCAAACCCACCAAGAGTTTGAAGTGATTGTTGTCGACTCGAACAGTGAAGATAACACCAGAGAAGTGGCGCAGGCTTATGAAAGTGCATTGCCAAAACTGACAGTCCACCATATGCAAGAACGCGGTGTTAGCCTTGGTCGAAACACCGGGGCTGCTTTGGCGCAATACAACCGAATCCTTTTCTTAGATGCTGACGTGAGCTTGCCTCGAAACTTCCTTGCGAAAGCGCTTTATGAACTAGAAGAGAAGAAGCTTGAAGTGGCGGGTGTGTACATGAGCTCGAAAGGTTTGCCGCTTGTACACAAGTTTGGTTACGGGCTATTTAACGCAGGCTTGTTTACTACTCAGTTCTTTTTCCCGACGGCGATTGGCGCATGTATTTTCTCGACTAAACGGGCGCATGATGAGATCGGCGGTTTTGATGAAGAGATCGTCCTTTGTGAGGACTGTGATTATGTAAAACGTGCGAGCAAAACATGGCGATTTAGATTCCTAAATATGACCTTTGGCTTTGACCCACGTCGATTAGATCAAGATGGCGTTGTGAAGACAGGCTCTACTTATCTTAAAGCCAATGTAAGACGCTTCTTTAAAGGCGAAATGCGTAACAACGAGATGAACTACAAGTTCGGTCATTACAAAGAACAGTAAGCATTGAGGTTGTTATGTTTGATGGACTAGGGCTGTTTCTGGGAGCATTGGGTGATGCTCTCATTGGCCCAAACCTATTTGTACCGGGAGAGCCGTTCTTTATCGCAGCGGGCTTTCAACTGTATTCAGGTGCATGGATGGCGTTGGTTTTGGTGATGCTAGGTGGTTTGCTTGGTGATCAACTCAGTTATTTCATTGGTTATAAATACGGTGTTAAGGTGCAACGAAGGCTCATTAAGTTTCGCCCTAAAACCAAAAGATTAATTGCGCGCTGCCGCTATCTGGTTGCTCGCAAAGGCACATACATCATTCTTTTTGCTCGTTTATTAGGGCCTATCGCTTGGGTTGTGCCATTTATAGCTGGCTCGCATCGTGTACCGTGGCGTAATTTTAGTGTGTTGGCGTTTATCGGTTTGGCCCTTGGTGGAGGGCAGTTCATTGCTTGGGGCATGTTACTGGCGCACGGCGTTGAAAACTTCCCGTGGCTTAATAGCCTTAAGATATTTATCTCGGAGCATAATAGCTTGATCGTTGGTGTGTTCGCGGTATTAGTCTTCACCATTATCGGTTACCGAATGAAGTGGCGATGCTTAGTACTTAAGTCTAGTGCGCTGTTGTTGGCGTGGGTATTGTTTGCGAACTACGCTCACTTTTTCTGGAAAGCGGATGACTTTCAGAATCAACCAGAGACGGCTCAAATAAACAAAGTCGACTGGAACTCGGTTACCTATAAAGCGTTCCCCGGTAAATCTTCGTTCTACTCGGCGCAAGCGATCAACGTAATTTATGTTGGAGCAACCCCAAGAGACTTAATGAAGCAATTAGGCTGGATAGAGAATCAAACCTTCTCTCGAAATGAGATTGAATGGGTTGGTTATCTCGCATTGCTTAGAGAAAAAACGCCGCCAGTGTCTGATTTATATTGGCGAGACAAGCCGCAAGATATGGCTTTTCAATTGCCGGGTAACCTGATGAAGCGCAGCCATATTCGTTGGTGGCGTGCAGGTGTTGATATTAAAACTAACCAGCCTCAGTGGTTAGGCGCAATTAGCTATGATGATGGCCTTAAAGTCACGCCTTACTCAGGCATTGTGACCGTGCTTCATAACATTGAGCCTAATGTTGATGAAGAGCGAGATCGGCTTGCTAATCAGATACGAACGTTACTACCAGACATCGAGTTAGACAAGTACCCATTAGCAACGGTGGAAGTGATCAATGACGATCATGACTATTACACTGATGGCCGGGTATTAACGATTGGAGCAACGACCCTTAGTGATAATTCACAAACTTTGGATGTTGCTGTGAACGATATATAGAGTTGTATATAAGGTCGATAGAATTAAGCCCTAGCATTACGTTAGGGCTTATTGTGTTTAACTTTTACTTAGCTTGTTCAGCCTTTACTTACTTTAAGCACCAGAGAAGCTTTTAAGCCGCCCATTGAGCTCTTGCTGAGCGTTAGGCTGCCTCGGTAACTGTGTGCCATTTCATTTACGATATTAAGCCCTAAGCCTGTTCCTGGTGTGGTTTCATCAAGTCGGACGCCACGTTTGGTCACTTGCTCAAGCTTCTCTTCAGGAATGCCTTGGCCATCATCTTCAATCACCAACTCTATGTTGCCATCGTCGAGTTCATTTGCATGGACGCGAATAATGCTGCCCGCCCACTTGTAACTGTTCTCGAGTAGGTTGCCGACCATTTCATCAAGGTCGGTTTTTTCTACTGCCACTTCAATCTCAGAGTCTAGCTCGTTAATTATGGTGACTTCGTTGGCTGCGTAGACTTTATCAAACGCCATTGAGATAGCTTCAACACGCTCACAAGGTGAAGACTTCACCGAAAGAATGTTCATTGCACCTGCCATACGAGCGCGGCCAAGGTGATAATCAATTTGGCTTTGAATCTGATGAATGGGCTGTTGCAGCAGTGCCTTGTCATCCTCTGGAAGTCGCTCTATCTCATTTTTTAGAACTGAAAGCGGTGTTTTCAACGCATGAGATAAGTTACCCGCGTGGTTACGAGCTCGTTCTAATAACTCTTGATAGTGAAAGAGCAGGGCATTGAGGTCAGAGACTAATGGAGAAACCTCTTTCGGGTAGTTATCGCTTAACCCTTGTTGCTCGCCGTTTCTTAGCATTACCAGTTCGCGTTGCATCTTGCTGAGCGGTAATAACGACCAACTGACTTGAATACCGATCAACATCAGCACGCCAACAAACAGCAACATTAGGATCAACCAGACTTGACCAGTAAGCTCTGTCAGTGTGGATTCTAATGGATCTTCATCAATACCAATGGTGATCGTGACAGGGTCGCTCAGTTCAGGCAGGTAGATATCTTGCTCGATGTAAATCAGCTTTTCTTTCTCTGGCCCTTTGACTGATGTGTGAATCGGTGAACGCTTGATGGTGAGGTCTTTATCCCATAGCGAGCGAGATCGAATGATCTGCTCTTGGGTAGCGGCGCGCCAATAAATACCACTGTAGGGCTGGTTGAACCTAGGATCAGACAGACGCTCTGCCATGATCAGGTTACCACTGTCATTGGTTTCGATATTGGCGGTTAACTCATCCATGGTTAAGCCAAGCTGCTGCTTCATGTCATCGACGAGGTAGTCGTTAACCAGTTTCGGAATCCCGACACCAGCCGCTAATATCATCGCACCTAGCCAAAAAGCCGCAGCAAGGAGCAAGCGGCTTTTTAAACTGATGTTTTTAAGTGTTCGTTTCTTTAGATTCATGCATTTCCAACCTGCCTTTGCTCATCGTAACTTATCGTATTGCGATGATCAGAACAGGCTGTCCACTTAATTAATGGTTGCTCTTGGCGTGATTGACGACTGAGCTATTCAGCATTCAGTTGGTAGCCAAGGCCACGAACGGTTTTGATGATCTTTGGTGCGATTTTCTTACGAATACGACCGATGAACACTTCAACCGTGTTTGAGTCTCGGTCGAAGTCTTGCTTGTAGATATGCTCAACCAACTCAGTGCGCGAGATAACCTTGTTTTGGTTATGCATGAAGTACGCGACAACTTTATATTCCAGCGCCGTGAGGCTAACTGCTTGACCTTGCCACAACACTTTAGAACTGCGTGTGTCTAGGCTTAGATCACCGATTTGAAGTATCGGAGCAGCACTGCCTGATGCTCGGCGCAGTTGAGCTCGGATACGGGCAATCAGCTCGACCATCTCAAATGGCTTAGTTAGGTAGTCATCAGCACCGGCGTTCAAGCCCTCAACACGTTGAGTTAGCGTGTCACGAGCACTTAAGATAATCACTGGCGTGTTGATGTTTTCGTCTCGAATGCCTTTTAATACCGTTAGGCCGTCAAGCTTAGGTAAACCTAAATCGAGGACAATCGCGTCCCATTCTTCTGACGTTGCACGGTAGAGTGCGTCGATACCATCTTGAGAGAGCTCTGGAACCCAGTCGGCCCCCTCAAGTGTTTCAATAATTTGTTGGCCCAAACGAGGCTCATCTTCAACGACTAAAATTTTCATAATTGTTCTTCTAATTTCTTCTAATGACTGTTCGTCGTGCTTAGCTCTTCGTCGTACGTAACTAGTCGCCGTGTTTAATTGCGTCTTTAAAGTTGCGGCCTTTGATCATAAGCATTTCTAACGTCTCAGCGTTGTATTCGACTTTGATGATGTTGTTTTGGTAATTGATTTTTAGTTCATACACCCAAATGTCGTCATCTTCTTCTAGTTCTACTTTAATGATTCTGCCATGAAGATCGTTTTCAACCGCCGCATACATTTCTGAGAAAGGGCGAATGTAGCCTTCTCGTACGGCTTCATAGACTTCGTCTTGATCTTCTTCAAATTCGATGCTGGTTCCTGCTTTATGAACGTCCTGCACTAATTCATGACCATTATGATGTGAGTCAGCCCATGCGCCAGCAGAAACAAATAAGCCTAAGCTTATAGAAAACAAAGAAATCATAGCTTTACTAAACATAGCGAATCCTAGAGAAGGTTGATAGCGTTCAGTATAAAAAAGTAATTCTGAACAGAAAGTGAACCTGATTAATAATGAGAATTTGATACCGAAAAACTTAACGCTTAAATGGCGCAGGCTTTAATACATAAGATTAATTGCCGAGTGTTAAGAACGTAAGACTTACTTTTATTCTTAACCTTAACGCTGCTGTAGTTCGTCTTCGAATATCTTATCTCTCATTTTCCAAAAGCGTCCGACTTTACGGGCAATCACGAATTGAGGTGGGCGGAATCTATGTTGGTGAGCAACCACTTTCGTCGGTGAGGCTTCTTCGAAAGGGCGATGTCTGTCTGCAAGGTGAGGGCGAACAAACTGGTCTTTGAAGTTCTGCTTCTGCTTTTTGCTGGTTAATGACCAAAACTCATGCACTTGCGCTTGGTTTTCTCCGCGATAGGTGACCTTAAGTTGTGATTTACCTTTCTCGTCTTTAAGCACGTTGAGGTCCATTTCCAAGCATTCAAATACCAAGGCATCTTTTAGGTTCAGTGCTTCTTTTAGCTTTTTGTCTGGGTCGACTAAGGTTGCATCGCACTCATGACAAATGCGCGCAGCAATGTCATTATCAGCACCACATTCACCGCAATATTTCGCTCGGAAGCGATAATTACAGTGCTCGCGCTCGCCCGTGTCTTCATCGGTAAAGTAGCCTTGGCATTTGCGCCCAAAGTGCTCAAGCAAGAAGCCATTGCTGTCTAGCTTGCCCCAAAAGTTATTATTGAAGCCGCACGCAGGGCAAGGGATGGTGATGATTTCACTGTCTGAATCGGGTTTAGGGTCGCCAACCTCAGGTTGGTAGAGGTCGTAACTGTTGCCCGCATAGTCGAGCACCAAACACTCTTTTTTACCCGGAGATAGGCGTAAGCCACGGCCAACGATTTGTTGATACAAACTGATGGATTCTGTCGGGCGCAAAATCGCGATTAAATCGACGTGTGGCGCATCAAAACCTGTGGTTAATACCGATACGTTAACCAAAAACTTGATTTTACGTTCTTTGAAGTCGCTGATAATTTGGTCACGTTCGAGAGTTGGTGTATCACCAATCACAATTGAAGCTTCACCTTCTGGCAATAAGCCGAGGATCTCTTGCGCGTGTCGAACGGTCGCAGCGAATACCATGATGCCTAGTTTATCTTGGGCTAGGTGAATAATCTGATCGACAATCTGTGGGGTCGCTCGTTTCGATTGCTCGATCACCATGTCGAGTTCTGCTTCTTTGTAGCGACCAGTGCTCGCGGGCTTTAACTGCGAAAAGTCATAGCTCAACACGGGTGCATCAATCATGCGTGCAGGAGTTAAGAAACCTTCATCGAGCAGGTAACGAATCGGCAGCTCAAAGATACAGTCGCGGAAGAAACGTGGCTCATCTGAACGCACTTGACCGCGAGTGTGGTATTGATAAATCCAACCCATCCCAAGACGATATGGGGTCGCTGTTAATCCAAGCACCTTGATGCCCGAATTATTCTCGCGTAAGTGAGTGATGACTTTCTGATAACTACTGGTCTTTTCATCGGGAACACGGTGGCATTCGTCGATAACCAACAGCGAAAATTGGTTAGAGAATGAATCGAGATTTCGCACCACAGATTGCACCGAAGCAAACACGACTTGTTGGTCGGTCTCTTTGCGTCCTAAACCCGCAGAGAAAATCGAGCCTTTCAGCCCGTAACCTTCATACTTTTCATGGTTCTGTTCAACCAACTCTTTTACGTGAGCAAGCACCAACACTCGACCTTTCGCAAGCCTTGCTAACTCTGCAATCACAAGGCTTTTTCCTGCACCTGTCGGAAGCACGAGCACTGCCGGAGTTTGGTGTTTTCTGAAGTAATGAATCACTGATTTTACAGAATCAGCTTGGTACGGGCGGAGTGTATACATATCGCGTCTTGTAAGAAGGAAAACAAATAGTGTGAAATAGCTCAACTAATTGAGCAAAGGTGACTATAATACCCGACTTAGATTAGTTGAGGTATTCATGCGTTTAGATAAATTTCTGTGCGATGCATTAGGCGTCACTCGAAGAGAAGCAACACACTTATTAAAATCCAAGGCAGTGACAGTAAATGATGTCATTCAAAAAAGCGGTTCACTCAAGGTAACTGAAGAGTGCGTTGTGGAATGGCAAGGCAATGAACTGAATGTTCACGGCCCACGTTACATCATGCTTTATAAGCCTGAAGGCTTTGTTTGTTCGCATGAAGATGGCGCAAATCGTATCGCGTTTGAATTACTTGATGAAATCAAAATGGACAAGCTGCACTTTGCTGGCCGTCTAGATATTGATACAACAGGTCTTGTATTGATTACCGACGATGGTAAGTGGTCTCACCGTATCACTTCGCCAAAGCACAAGTGCGAGAAGACGTACCGTGTTTGGTTGGTTGAACCTGTTGAAGACGATTACGTTGAAAAATTCAAAGAGGGCATCCAGCTTAAGAGCGAAGATGGCCTAACACTTCCTGCACACCTAGAAGTTCGTGCAGAGCGTGAAGTATTGCTAACGATTCACGAAGGCAAATACCACCAAGTTAAACGTATGTTTGCTGCTCTTGGTAACAAGGTAGAAGCACTACACCGTGAACGTATTGGCGAAATTGAGATGGACGAATCTTTAGAGTTAGGTGAATACCGTTACCTAACGCAAGAAGAAGTCGATTCAATCTGGAAGTAGTCCTTAGCTAGAAGTTGCTCTTAACAAGAAATTGTTCTTAACAAGAGACCACTTTTGCTGGAAATAGCCCTTTCGTTGTAAAGCCGACCATGGATAGCGTCGGCTGATGATGTTGACTGGTACTAGGAAAGTCTCAGCCAATCTTTGACTCGCGTACTCACGCTAGTCCCTAGCTCTATCAGTTGAACATTCGGAGAACCATGCAAACATCGACCTCACAGAGCCAAAGCTCCCAACTAGAAACACCTCAATTAGGCTTAGTGCTGTTTTTGATTCTAGGTGCGATTGGTGCACTTACTCCGCTAGCCATTGATATGTATCTGCCAGCGATGCCGACCATTGCTAAAGATCTTGGTGTGACGGCGGGTGAGGTACAAATCACGCTAACAGCCTATACCGCAGGTTTCGCGCTGGGGCAGTTGCTGCATGGCCCGTTGGCGGATAGCTATGGTCGCAAGCCTGTACTGCTTATTGGTGTGTTCTTGTTTGCTATCGCTTCTATGGTGAGTGCGACAACTCATGGCATTGAAGCGCTGACTTACATCCGTACCGCTCAAGGTTTTGCTGGTGCTGCGGCGGCCGTTATCATCCAAGCGGTGGTAAGAGATATGTTCGATCGTGAAGATTTCGCAAGAACCATGTCTTTCGTTACTTTGGTGATGACAGTTGCGCCATTGGTTGCTCCGATGATTGGCGGTTACTTAGCGTTGTGGTTCGGTTGGCGTTCAATTTTCTGGGTTCTGGCTATTTTTGCGGTGATCGTGATTCTGGCGGTATCGATGAAGATCCCAGAAACGCTTCCTGCAGAAAACCGACAACCATTGCGCTTTAAAACCACGATTCGTAATTACGCCCGTTTATGTAAAAACCCGACCGCTATGGGCTTGATTTTCTCGGGTGCATTCTCGTTCTCTGGGATGTTTGCATTCTTAACTGCAGGCTCTTTTGTCTACATTGATGTCTATGGCGTACGTCCTGACCTGTTTGGTTACCTATTTGGTCTGAACATTGTTGCGATGATTCTGATGACGACAATCAATGGTCGAATCGTTAAGAAGGTCGGTTCTCATACAATGTTGAGGGCAGCGTTGGTCATCCAATTACTGGCTGGCGTAGGTTTACTTGTCGGTTGGGCGCTGGATCTCGGGCTTTGGGGAATCGTGCCGTTTGTGATGCTATTTATTGGCACCATCTCTACTATCGGCAGTAACTCTATGGGTCTATTGCTCAGTGGTTATCCAAACATGGCAGGCACGGCTTCATCGCTTGCGGGAACATTAAGATTTGGTACTGGTTCTGTCGTTGGGGCTATCGTTGCGATGCTGCCAAGTGACAGTGCTGGGTCTATGGCTATGGTAATGGCTGCATGTGCAGTAATGTCAGCATTACTATATTGGACATTAGGAAAGAAGGCATAATGTCAAAATACTATATTGAAATTCAGAAGTTAGTGAATGATGCGCTAGGCGAGCTATATGCTCTACATAAGTCTGGCAAGGCCATTGACGCACCTATCGCGAACAACCTTTATTTGGTTCGTTGGGTAACAAAGGCAATTAAATCCCAAGCTTATGATCGCGTGATTGTGCCTGACTTGGTTCGCTGGCAGAAACAGGGTCGCTCAAAAGGCAATAACTCTGATTTAACTTTTACCTTTAAACGTATTTCTGCGTTTTACGGACGTTTTTTCCCTGAAGGCGAAGAGCCTAAAACGCTAAAAGACAGTGATGTTGAAGCGTTCATGGACAAAATGTACGAGATGGGTTGGAGCGTATCGAGTGAAGACGAGCTAACGACTGGCGGCAAGATTCAATTCTTCACCGATGGCGAGCACTCTTTTGCTTTATGCGGTAAACAGTGTGACGACTCTTTCGACGGGGAGTTGATGGTTAAGCCAATGAACTGGTTTGTTCGTGGCAACCATGCTGAGTTCATCCAAGCGGCGATGGAAGCGGGCTTCATGCTTCACAAAGTAACGGACTATAAGTCTGCGGTGAAGTATCACGGTGAATACATCGTTTACCCTGCTAACCAAGGCAACCAACTGGCTGAGATCCCAATTAGCGTTATCGGCTAATAGCGGATTCGAGATGAGAGATACGAAGAGCGGAATTATCCGCTCTTTTTTGTCTCTCATAGCGCGTGTCGCTAATTTGCTGTTAAGTCTTTTCGCATCCCGTTACCCGAATCTCGCATCTGCTTTTAATCTTTTCTCATCTCGACACTCGAATCCCGCATCTGCTTTTAATCCTGTTCTTTAGCTTGCTTCTCAATTGCCTTCACCATGCCTTTAAAAATAAACAGGTGGGCTGGCATCATAGCAAACCAATACAGTAACCCTAGAAACCCCTTTGGATGCCACCAAGCCGAGATATTCAGCTCGCGAGAGTCACCGTGGTCAGAGACAGTAATCTCGAGTCGCCCTAAACCGGGGCCTTTCATACCGAAAAGCAGAGATAAAAACTGATTCTCTTCACAGCGAATGACCTTCCATGAATCGATTTTGTCACCGACTTTTAGGTTGGGCCCTTCTGGCATTTGTCGAACCGGTACACCGCCACCGAAAAGAACATCCAACCATTCGCGTGTGCGCCATAAAGTGTTAGCAAAGAAGTAACCTTGCTTCGGGCTTCCGATTTGCTGAGCAACATGCCAAAGCGATTCCAATGAAGCGCTTGAGGTGATACTTGCGCCTGTTTTCTTCGGGTAATAGCCATACCCAGCTTGCCAGCGTTTGAATGCGGTTTTATCAAAGCCCCATACATTGCTTTTGACAAAGTTTCCTTCAGCGTGAATGGCTTGTTCAACCATATTTTCGAACGAGATAAGCTTCTGAGGGTACTTTTCTCTAATGATGGTCGAACTGGCGATGAAGTCGTGCTTTAAGCCTGCAAGTAGTGCTCTACCTATGTTAGACGGTACAGAAGTCACCACGCCTAACCAATATGAAGCAATCTTTGGTGTCAGTAGCGATGTCGCCCATAGCCTGAGTGGACGATCGGCAGTTTTGGCAATATGAGCAAATTGGTTTCGGTAAGAGACAATATCCGGCCCGCCAACCTCAAAGGTTTGGCTTTCGCTAGGCGTGTCTTGTGCGAGTTTTAGTAAATAGTGGTTCAGGTTCTGCAAAGCAATCGGGTTGGCTTTAGAGTCAACCCATTTTGGCGCAATCATAATCGGCAAGTTGTACACGAAATCTCGCATGATCTCGAATGCCGCAGATCCTGGGCCAATGATCACGCCAGCTTGAAGTTCGGTAACGGGTACAGGCCCTTTACGAAGCAATTCGCCGGTTTTCTTTCTCGCTTGAAGGTGCTCTGAATCACCAGTCTGAGGCTGTAAAGAACTCAGGTAGATGACGTGTTGATTCTTTGGCCCAAGAGCAGAAACAAAGTTACGGGCTAAGTTCAGCTCATAATCGATAAAGTCGTGGCCTTCTGCCATGCCATGGACGAGAAAGAAGATAAGATCAAAGTCGGGGACTAAGGCTTGTGTCGCAGCTTGATCGGCCAGATCAAGATACTCAAGCGATAAGCTTTCGTGAGGCTCGGTCCGTGCCTTTAAATAGTCGATATGCCTTGCTGCTGCCGTGACTTGATAGCCTTGCTCAAGCAGGAGAGGGAGGAGTTGCGAACCAACATATCCAGAAGCCCCTAAAACCAGTACTTTCTTCATTGTTACTCCATTTATATCTGTGGTTAAAAACCGAACATTGATATAATAGCGCGATATTTATCTTTATTCATCAATACGTTCCGTTTAGGTATCTCTCTATGTTGCTCTCTTCAATTATTCATCACACACGAGGTGATTTTGTTCGCAGGCTTATTGCGATTGCACTGCCTATCACCTTGCAGAGCATTATGTTTTCAAGCCGAGGCTTGGTGGATGTATTGATGTTGGGTCAACTTGGCGAAGCAGACATCGCAGCTGTGGGTGTGGCGAGCCGAGCGATGTTCGTGACGACCATTATGCTGGTGGGTGTTACCACGGGCGGTGCTCTTCTTACTGCTCAATATTGGGGCGCGGGTAATAGACAAGGTGTGAGAGAAAGCACTGCGCTGACGTGGCTGGTGTCGACACTGTTTGCTTTACTGACTATCGCGTTTTTCGTTTCATTTCCTGCACAAATCATGGGCGTGACGACCGACTCTCAAGAGGTCATCAACTTAGGCGTTGAATACATCGTAATTACGTCATTTAGCATGCTAGCGGTATCGTGTGTCAGCAGTATGGCTGTGGGTTTGAGAGCGATGCACAAACCCGGGCTAAGTACATTTTTCAGCGGTATCGGCATCCTGTCTAACGTGTTCTTAAACTGGGTGCTGATCTTCGGTAACTTAGGCTTTCCTGCGCTTGGAATCAAAGGTGCGGCGATTGCGACGGTACTGAGTGGCGCGATTGAAGTCGCGACTTTGTTTGGTTATCTCTATTTCTCTAAGCATTTATTAGCATTTAAGTTTTGCGATATTAAAGCGGCAGCTTCGATTGATAAGGTGGTTCGCTTCTTGAAGCTGTCTCTGCCGACCACGTTTAACTTCTTAGCATGGGCGGGTGGTTTGTTTGCTTACCACGCGATCATGGGGCAATCGGGCGTTCAAGGTCTGGCTGCGCTATCGGTCATGACGCCGGTTGAATCTATCTCATTGAGTTTATTGATTGGCCTTTCGAATGCGGCAGCTGTTTTGGTGGGTAATCAACTTGGTGCGAAAAACAATGAAGCGGTTTACTATCAAGCGCTTGGCTTAACAATTTTGTGTTTCTTAACTAGTATTGTTGTAGCCGTTTTTCTCTATTTCGTTCAAACGCCAATACTTAATGCCTTTAGCGCACTGACGGAAGAAACCAGAGCCCTCTCAGAGAAGTTCATTCTGATCCTCTGTGTGGGTATTGTCATTCGCTCGGTGCCATTGACTGTGATCGTTGGGGTGTTGAGAGCGGGTGGTGATGTGAAGTTCTGCCTCTATCAAGATTTGATTGCTCAGTGGGTGATCGGTATCCCATTGGCAGCCATCGCGGCTATCTATTTTAAGTTTCCACCTGAGTGGGTATATCTGCTTTTCCTAACGGAAGAAGTCCTCAAGTGGGGCGGGTCGCTCTATCGCATGAAAACAAGAAAATGGATTAAAAACTTGATAGGAAGTTGAAGTAGGGCGCACCAATCGCATCACTTTATCGTTGGCGTGTGATCTATCTTTCAAAATACTTCCTCCTAACAGGGAATTAGTGTAGATTCTCCTTCCAAATTCTAACTAATGCGAGCTGTTTAATGTTAAAGCTGTCAGACCTATGTAAAGGCTATGTCGATGGGGGGGAGTTTCACCCTGTTTTGCAAGGTGCTGAATTAACATTAAACCAAGGTGACCAGCTGGCATTAATGGGAGAAAGCGGTTCAGGTAAAAGTACTTTACTGAATCTTATCGCGGGCTTAGACCTAGCGGACTCAGGTGAAATCGCTTTTCCTCACTTCAATATGCACGACTCAACCGAGCGTGACCGCACCGCTTATCGCAGAAACAACATTGGCCATATTTTTCAGCAATTCAACTTACTGCCAACGTTAAATATTGCCGATAACATCCGTTTTTGCCGCCAGTTAAAAGGCTTACCTGAAGACAAAGGTCTCTGGAGACAGATTCTCTCTGCTTTAGATCTTATGCCTTTACTTGGCCGTTACCCTGAAGAAGCGTCTGGTGGCCAACAACAACGTGCGGCCATTGCGCGTGCGCTGTATATGGAACCAAAAATATTGCTGGCCGATGAGCCGACCGGTAGTTTAGATGAGCGTAATGCAGAAGCGGTAATGCGTTTGCTGACCTCTTTGGCTCGTCAATTAGAATGTACGTTGCTGTTGGTAACACACAGTGAAAAAGTAGCTCTGCATATGGATGGTAGGATCCGTCTGCAAGGAGGGCAACTGCATGTTATGGCCCGTAGTTAAGGCACTACTCGGTCACTATCGACGTTACCCACTGCAGATTATTTTGGTATGGCTTGGTTTAACCCTCGGCGTATCACTTTTGGTTGGTGTTACTGCTATCAACCAACACGCCAAGCAAAGCTATGCGCATGGCGAAAAACTCTTTTCGAATCCTCTTCCTTACCGTATTCGACCAAAACACAACGCCAATAAAATCCCGCAAGGCTTTTATATCCAACTTCGCCGTGAAGGTTTTCAACAGTGTTCTCCTCTTGATCACCATCGTATCACTGATGAAAATGGCGCAAACTTCATGGTTGTCGGTATAGATCCTGTTTCTATGCTTCAGCTACAACCTGGTATAGCGTTAAAAGATCTCACCGCTTTGAACCTCATGAAGCCACCATATCCAATCCTTGTCAGTGATGATCTTGCTGAACACATGGAATGGCACAACGGTGATTACATCCCTTTGATGGATGGTTCTGAACTTGGTCCTGTGGTTGTTGATCAAAATAATATGATTAATGGTACAAGGTTGATTGCGGATATCTCCTTGCTCCGAATGCTTAAACGAAGTGCTGGGCTTTCAGTGATTGCTTGTTCAGACATGCCCACTGAGAAGTTTGAACGTCTTAAAAATATGTTACCTAATGGTTTGACGATCTCTCGTAGCTCTAAGGCAGAGCTTGAGTCGCTGACCAGTGCGTTCCACTTAAACCTAAAAGCGATGGGTATGCTGTCGTTTGTGGTTGGCTTGTTCATTTTCTATCAAGCAATGTCGCTTTCTTTTATTCAGCGTCAACCGTTAGTCGGGATTTTAAGACAAACGGGTGTGTCTGGTTGGCAACTGACTAAAGCGCTCTGTTTAGAGTTACTGCTATTGGTTTTACTGAGCTGGATCTGCGGCAATGTATTTGGCGTGATGCTAGCAAACCAATTGTTACCTGCCGTATCTTCAAGCTTGGGCGATTTATACGACGCTAACGTCGGCTTAACGATCGACTGGAATTGGCGTTGGAGTGGTTACAGCTTACTGATGGCATTGATTGGTGCTTTCTTAGCGTGTGCGTGGCCACTGGTTCGTTTACTTAAGTCTCAACCGATTCGTCTGTCTTCTCGTTTGTCTTTGATGCGTTTTGCGGGTACCGAGTTCACTTGGCAAGCGTTGATTGGCTGTGGCTTCTTGGTTGCTGCTGTTGCTGTGTATCAAGCCCCTCAGACTCAAGAAACGGGTTTTGCGATTATCGCGCTAATGCTGATCAGTGTGGCGCTATTTACCCCGTTTTTGATGTGGAAGTTATTTAACAGCCTCTCTTATTCGTTGCGCTGGGTTCGTGCTCGCTGGTTCTTTGCTGATGCAGCTTCCAGTATGAGCTACCGTGGCGTGGCGACGATGGCGTTTATGTTAGCCTTAACAGCCAATATTGGTGTAGAAACCATGGTCGGTAGCTTTAGAGATACCACTGATAAATGGCTAACACAGCGTTTGGCTGCCGATCTGTATATCTACCCAACCAACAATGCCGCTGCTCGTATGAGTAATTGGTTATCCGACCAACCTGAAGTGGATTCGGTTTGGTGGCGTTGGGAGAAAGATGTGGCGTCTCCAGTCGGTAGTATTCAGGTGGTCAGTACGGGGCCTTCTGAAGGTGAGCTAGAAGCGCTGACGATCAAATTAGGTATTCCGAATTACTGGTATCACTTACATCACTCTAAAGGCGTGTTGATCAGTGAATCGATGTCTCTCAAGCTGGGGATTCGCCCTGGCGACTACATTGACCTCTATGATAGTCTCGGCTCTGGTTGGCAGGTTGTCGGTGTTTATTACGATTACGGTAATCCTTACCATCAAGTCATGATGTCGCATCGAAACTGGCTGTATGGCTTTGCAGGGCGGGGTAATGTCGGCCTTGGGGTAATACTCAAAGACGATGTGAATTCATTAGGGCTTCGCAGCCGATTAGAAAGCGTATTCAGGCTTGGCTCCGAGCGCGTTTTCGATAACAACAACATCCACAGTCAAGCGATGCGGGTGTTCGATAGGACGTTCGCGATTGCAGATACATTAGGTAACATCACCTTGGTTATCGCCGTCTTCGGTATTTTCTTTGCGACGGTTGCGGGAGAAGTGTCTCGCCAAAGGCATATTTCCTTGCAGCGCTGTTTGGGTGTCTCGGCGAAAGAACTGATCCTGACAGGTAGTTTGCAGTTGTTTGTGTTTGGGCTTATTTCCTCCTTAATTGCGATTCCGCTCGGATTAGCGCTAGCGAGCCTAATTGTTGATATCGTGATAAAGCAGTCTTTTGGGTGGTCACTTGAGTTACAAGTGATTCCTTGGGACTATTTGCAGACATTTGCATGGGCCATGGCAGCATTGATGCTAGCTGGTGCTTTACCAGTGATGAGAATGATTCGGAACACTCCGATGAAGTCACTGAGGGATGCGCTTTAGTATGTTTTTACGGAATACTTCAACTAAGTTAAGACAACGAATTCTGTCTTCTCTGCTATTAATCAGTTTCTTCGGCATCTTTTTAAGTGTTTGGGGTTATTACTCCTATTTCATCGATCCTGGTGAAAAGGGCGTGAATGAAGTTAACTCAATATTGGTTAATGAACACTTCAATGTGTTCGAACCTGTTTTGCCAGACCGTAATGTTTCGCTACCACAAGATTTTAAGTTCCACCCAGAGTTTCAGCACGAGTGGTGGCATTACTTTGCATCTTTGAAAGGTGATGATGGTAAAGACTATTCGGTCCAGTGGAGCTTTTTCCGTATCGCAACGGACGAACGTGAAACACCAGGGTGGCAAAGCCCTCAAGTCTATATCTCAAATGTAGTGGTCTCTTCTAAGTCCAAAGTATGGAAAGAACAGCGCATGGCTCGTGGCGGCATTGGCCAAGCGGGAATGACTAATCGTCCATTCAGGCTTTGGATTGATAACTGGAACTGGCGTGCACTCGGCAACACCCCATTCCCAGGACGCCTTCAAGTGCAAACAGACACGTTTGGACTTGAACTCGACACCATTGCAAAAGGGCCCTATGTGCTCAACGGCGATAACGGTTATCAGAAAAAGCACGACTTATTACCTGTCGCGTCTTATAACTTCAGCGCTCCATTTTTATCGTTGAGTGGTGTGTTGAACCTAGACGGCGTTACCAAGGAAGTGGAAGGAACTGCGTGGGTACATAAAGAGTGGGGCAGTGGCTTACTTGGAGTGGGCCAACAAGGTTGGGATTGGTTTGTATTTAACCTCGATGACGGCACAGCGCTGAGCATTAACCGCTATCGTCATAACCAACAGTTGCCTTACATATTCGGGACATTAGCAACGCGCTCAGGCAAAGTTTACCAATTAACGGAATCCGACATTTCCATTCAACCATTGCAAAATACAACGTTGATGAATGGAAGACGGATGCCTTTGCAGTGGATCATTAACGTCCCTAAGCATGATATTAACCTCACAACGCGTATTATACGCAGGGATATGTGGCTTCCATTTGTCATACCATATTGGGAAGGGCCGATTAAGGCGAGCGGGAGTCATGAAGCGACAGGCTTTATGCAGTTAACTGGCTACTAAAAAACACCTAAGGCTATAATTTGATAGCCTTTTTTTATGCCTGCGCCTTTTAGCGTCCCCCAATGAATTGTGCATACAGGTTCGATGATCTCATCTATACTTAATTCATGGTGCATAACAACATTATGGAATATACGACGTATTGTTTAGTATTTGTAGGAAAAACCGAAGTTAAACATCCGAAGAAGTGATTATCTATCAATTAAACTTGGATATAAACTCGTGGTTATTCTTTGTTATTCGTTTATTTAAATAATAAATATAAGGGCGAAATCATGACCGACGTCATCCGTGACTTCTTTAAAATGGAATCTGCTGGCGGCATCATACTAGTCATCGCTGCGGCGATCGCAATGTTTGTAGCAAACTCACCACTGAACGAAATGTACCAAGGTGTACTTCACAGTTACGTTCTTGGTATGTCTGTGTCTCACTGGATTAACGATGGCTTAATGGCTGTCTTCTTCCTTCTAATCGGCTTAGAAGTTAAGCGCGAACTTTTAGAAGGCGCATTAAAGTCTAAAGAGACAGCAATCTTCCCAGCTATCGCAGCTGTGGGTGGTATGCTAGCTCCTGCACTTATTTACGTGCTATTTAATTCAAGTAACCCTGAAGCGCTTCAAGGTTGGGCTATCCCAGCAGCGACTGATATCGCATTCGCATTGGGTATTATGGCTCTTCTTGGTAACCGTGTACCGGTTAGCTTGAAGGTGTTCCTATTGGCTTTAGCAATTATCGATGACCTTGGCGTTGTTGTTATCATTGCACTGTTCTACTCAGGCGACCTATCAACGCTTGCGTTAACGGTTGGTTTCATCGCAACTGGTGTGCTGTTCATGCTAAACAACAAGCATGTAACTAAGCTGAGTGTGTATCTCATTGTTGGTGCAATTCTGTGGTTTGCAGTATTGAAGTCTGGTGTTCATGCAACGCTGGCTGGTGTAGTGATTGGTTTTGCTATCCCACTGAAAGGCAATAAAGGTGAACATTCTCCGCTGAAGCATCTAGAACATGCTCTGCACCCATACGTCGCTTTTGCAATCTTGCCAGTCTTTGCTTTTGCAAACGCAGGTATTTCATTGGAAGGTATCTCAATCTCAAGCCTAACAGGTATGCTACCGCTTGGTATCGCTATGGGTCTATTGATTGGTAAGCCTCTTGGTATCTTTGCATTCAGCTGGGGTGCGGTGAAATTGGGTGTTGCTAAGCTCCCTGAAGGTGTGAACTTTATGAACATCTTCGCAGTATCTGTCCTGTGTGGTATTGGTTTTACAATGTCTATCTTTATTTCATCACTAGCATTTGGCCCAACGAATGTAGAGTTTGATACGCTTGCTCGATTAGGTATCCTGATGGGCTCAACGACTGCAGCTATCTTAGGTTACTTCCTGCTAAGTATTTCTCTACCGAAAACTAAGCATCAAGAAGTAAAACTATAATCGGTAGTCGGCTCGCTTAATAGGGAGCCTACTCACTGAGTAACAAGTCAACTTCTGAGTAGCAAGAAGAGTCACAGAGTCTCCCTCGACTCATGTGACGACAAAGAACAAAAAAGCCGTGATGGGCAACCCTATCACGGCTTTATTGATCTTATAACTAAGCTGCTGTTGTTCGACACTCGCTCTATGTCACATCTAGATCCACAGTGACAATGTCACGCTACTTTTCAAGCGTGGTAAATATGGTCCACTCCTCGACGATCTGTTCGCTTAGTCCGACAACTGTGGCTGTTACTCGGCGGTTCAGTGCATGAGACGTAGCATCGTTGCCATCGCTCTCTAAGCGGTTTTCACCGTAACCAACAACTCTTACTCGGCTCGGGTCGATACCATTCGACAACAGTTCATCTTCAACGTGGTGAGCGCGTTTCTTTGATAGCTCTAAGTTGTATTGACTCGCGCCGACTTTACTGGCGTAACCTTGAATCTCTATCGATGCACTTTGGTAGGTTTCTAAGAACTCAGCCATAGTGGTGATTTGATCTGAGAAGATAGGGTTAACTTCATAGGAGTCATTGGCGAAAAGGATGTTCAGCCGTCTGACTTCTTGCGAGCTAACCGTCTCTCCACAGCCTTCGTTGTCTACCAGAGACGACTCTGGTGTGCCAGGACAGGTGTCTCGTGCATTGACCACACCATCGTTATCATCGTCTTGCAGGTCAGAAATTTGCTCCGCTTCTGGCGTTTCTATGTAGGGCTCTTCATTTTGGCTAGAGCATGCACATAGCGTTATCGTTAATGCGGAAAGTAATAAATAAGGTCTCTTCATCATTAATACTCCACTGCCGTTGTCCACTCGTCTGGAATGTCGACCAGTAGAGCGTTCAATAGAGAGCCTGTCGCGTTCATTACACGGTATTTAGCGTACTGTTCAGAGTAATGCGCATCTAAGTAATCTTTGCGGGCTTCAAACAATTCGTTTTCAGTGTTAAGCAGATCCAGTAGCGTACGTTTACCGATTCGATATTGTTTCTCATAAGCGATAACGGTTTCTGATGCCGAATCCACGTGATCAGACAAGAAGTTCTTTTGTTGTAACGTCAGATCCAATGCACTCCAAGAGAGGCGAAGGCCTTCTTCAACTTGTCGATAAGCACGATCTCTTAGATCTTTTGCTTTATTGAGTTGGTAAGCTGCAGCTTCTGAATTAGCACTATCGGTACCACCGTTGTAGAGGTTGTATCGCATTCTCAACATTGCCAAAGTCTCTTGGCTCGAACCTTCATCGCCTCCAGCATCATCTCGCCATGATTGAGATGCCTCGATAGAGAACGTCGGGTAGTTAACCCCTTTTGATTGTTTGTACTGGAAGTGCGCTGAATCGACATCTGCAGTCGCGACTTTGATGACTGGGTGTTGGTCCAGAGCATCAACAAGCGCGTCTGATAATGACAGAGGAATCATAGAAATATCGGCTCTTGGGTAGACTAAGCCAAGCGGTTCTTGACCCACTATTCTTCTAAATTGGGTGTGGGTATCAATTAGGTTGTTCTGTGCGGCTAATAAGTTGCCGTGAGCTTTTGCAATCCTTGCTTCTACCTGAGATACATCTGCGGTTGAGCCTATGCCTGAGACTGCACGCTTTTTGATGTCTTTATAGATTTTCTTGTGGATAGCGAGGTTACTTTCCGAAAGGGCTAAAACTTCAGTTGCTTTGACTGCGTCTAAGTAGATCTGTGTGACCTCTAGCGCTTTGTCTTCGGCATCCGCGAGCAATTGCAAACGAACCGATTCTGCTTCTGCGGCAGTACGATCAATATCATTGAGAGTCGATGAACCATCCCACAGCAACTGAGTGAGGGAAATCGTCGCTTCCTTTCTTGTGAGATCGGTATCGGGGCCGTTATTTGGTGCAGGGTTTATGCCTTCGTAACCAATACCAGCATCCAGGTCGATACTAGGTCTATAAGCACCACCTGCGGCGTCATTTCGTTTCCGTACACTCACAAACTCATTAAAGATACTCTTTATCTCAGGATTGGTAGCCAAGGTAATGGCTACGGCCTGTTCTAAAGTTTGAGCAGAGAGTGGAGCTGCAATAACTAAGCAACACATAATAGGTAATTTCAACAGTCTCAAAGTAGGTCTCCTTCTACTTTTAAAAGCTCCCGCCGCTTCCCAACAAGCGTTTAACTACTTAATTGAAAAGGGTATTAAACGAAGCTTAGGACATCTGCAAGAAATTGCTAAGTTTGTTGGCTTTATTTCGAATGTAAGTCTCTATCCTTATTGATTAATTTACCAATAGTAGCAAGTGGCAAGCTTCGAATGGATGCACCGTAAATAGAGGAAACGTAGTATTAGGTTTGGACTCAGATAGGTAAACGTTGGCTAGTAGGTTGTTTGAAATACGAGTTCCAGTGATAACAATGTGCCAAGCATGGTAGTTCGACTCTTAGGAAGAAATGACAGCATATAAAGAGGCGGTCGCGCTGTTCAGGTTGTAGTTAGTAGCTGTGAAGAGGGGTAAGTAAGGCTCACTCTCGTCCCAAACAACAAACAAAAAAAAAGCCCAAACCAACGTGGTTTGGGCGGATACAAGTATAGGAGTTAATAAGGAAAATGCAGTAATTAAGAAAGCAGTGAGAAGAACAAGTTTGACGGCCTGTTAAACTTCTAAATACGCTGTTTTCTACCTAATTTAGGACTCTCCATTTCCATTTCAGTTCCAAGAAATTCATTATTTTTTTCTTTTTTTATAAACACACAGCGATTCAATCGGTTAGTGCTGAGTTTTATTAACTGGTACGACCAATTTGTGAAAATGTGATGTTGCTTGCTTGTTAAATAAATGTACAAAGCGTATATTTCAAACAGTTGTTTAATACGAGTGATTGAAATGGCACCAAGAAGTACAACCAAAGACAAAATCTTAGATGTGGCTGAAGGCTTATTTGCTGAGCACGGTTTTAATGACACCTCTTTACGTACGATTACGAGTAAAGCGAATGTCAACTTAGCTTCAGTGAACTATCACTTTGGCGATAAGAAGACTCTGGTTCGTGCGGTACTCAATCGTTACTTAGAAGCATTTATGCCAGCACTGCAAGATGCATTAGTGAACTTAAACTTGAACGAAACGTATTCTATGAGTGACGTGTTTGAGTCGTTGAGACAGCCACTAAGAGCACTTAATGATGTTAGGCCAAATGGTACAAGCCGATTCATGTTACTTATCGGCAGAGGCTATACGGATGTGCAAGGACACTTGCGTTGGTTCATTACTACTCGCTACAGCGAAGTACTTTCTTTGTTTACGACATCTGTAATGAAGGCGAATCCGAACCTCACTCAAGAACAGTTATTTTGGCGATTACACTTCACCCTAGGGACTTGTGTATTCACCATGGCATCAAGTCAGGCTCTGGTAGAAATTGCAGAGAATGACTATGACAGAAAGATAGATGCTAAGGCAGTGGTCGATATTCTTATTCCATATTTAGCCGCTGGCATGTCAGCAGAAGAATAAAACAATAAAAAGCGAAACATTCACAACCAATATAGTGAACAAAAGGATCTGAACTATGAGCTCTCTAAGACAAAAATGGGTAAGTGACCCAGCTTTTAAACTCTTTAAAAAAGTACTACCACCACTATCTAGCACCGAGAAAGAAGCGATGGAAGCGGGTAGCGTGTGGTGGGACGGAGAGCTGTTTTCTGGTAAACCAGATTTCACTAAGCTGCACCAATACCCAAAACCTCAGCTGACAGCAGAAGAGCAATCGTTCATGGATAATGAGCTTGAAACCTTGCTCGCTATGCTTGATGACCACCAAATTGTAAAAGAAGATCGAGACCTTCCTGAAGAGGTGTGGAACTTCTTACGCAAAGAGCGTTTCTTTTCGCTAATTATTGCGAAAGAGTATGGCGGTCGTGAATTCTCAGCACACGCTAACTCAACTATCGTAACTAAGATTGCGACTCGCAGTATCAGTACTGCGGTTTCAGTAATGGTTCCAAACTCTCTTGGTCCTGGTGAGCTGCTGTCTCACTACGGCACTCAAGACCAAAAAGACTACTGGCTACCTCGTCTTGCTGACGGTACAGATATCCCATGTTTCGCACTAACAGGCCCAGAAGCGGGTTCTGATGCGGGTGGTATCCCTGATGTCGGTACTGTGTGCATGGGCATGCACGAAGGTAAAGAGACGCTAGGTATCAAGCTTAACTGGAACAAACGCTACATTACACTAGCACCAGTGGCGACGGTACTTGGTCTGGCTTTCAAACTTCACGATCCAGAAAAGCTACTGGGTGACAAAGAAGACATTGGCATCACTTGTGCGCTAATCCCGGCTGACCACGAAGGTGTTGTGATTGGTGAGCGTCATGACCCACTTGGTCTTGCGTTTATGAATGGTCCAACACGCGGTCACGATGTATTTATTCCTATGGAATGGTTAATCGGTGGTGCCGATTACGCAGGTAAAGGCTGGCGTATGCTGGTGGAATGTCTGTCTGCAGGTCGTGGTATCTCATTACCCGCACTTGGCACGGCGATGGGCCACCTAACGGCGAAAACGACCGGCGCATACGCTTATGTTCGTAAGCAGTTCGGTATGTCGATTGGTAAGTTTGAAGGAGTTGCAGAGAGTTTAGGTCGTATTGGTGGCTTAACGTATCTACTAGAAGCGACTCGTACACTAACAACTACTTCACTCGATATGAAAGAGAAGCCGGGTATCGTTACGGCTATCGCGAAATATCACATGACAGAAATGGCGCGTACTATCCTGAATGATTCAATGGATATCCACTCTGGTCGTGCAATTCAAGATGGTCCAATGAACTACTTAGCTGCGCCTTACCTAGGTATTCCAGTTGCTATCACAGTAGAAGGTGCGAACATCTTAACTCGCAACCTGATGATCTTCGGTCAAGGTGCGACACGTTGTCACCCATACGTGCTAAGCGAAATGGAAGCGGCAGCAAACCCAGATGAGAAGCAAGGTGCGAAGGATTTCGATAACTTGTTGTTCAAGCATATCTCTCACGCAACTAAGAACACGTTTGGTGCGGTCGGTGCGGCATTGACAGGCTCTAAGTTCATTAAAGCGGATATGAGCGGTCCAACGAAGCCTTACTACCAAGACTTAACTCGCTTGAGCCGTGCGCTTGCAGTGAGTGCGGATTTCGCAATGCTTACACTAGGTGGCGAACTGAAACGTAAAGAGCTTATCTCTGCACGTCTAGGTGATGGTCTAAGTTACCTATACATGGCGTCTGCAGCGCTTAAGAAGTATGAAGATGAAGGTCGTCAACAAGCTGACCTAGACTACGTACACTACGCGGTTCAACACTGTTTCCATAACGCGGCTAAATCGCTACAAGAAGCGTACAGAAACTTCCCGAACAAGATGGTAGGTAAAGTACTTAAAGGTCTAGTTTTCCCTGTCGGTAACCACTTTGAAAAACCAAGTGATAATCTAACGGTACAACTGGCAGAAAGCTTGATGACTCCGGGTGCACACCGTGAACGTCTAACTCACCTTTGCTACATAGGCAAAGAAGAAGAGGATAGTGTTGGCCTAATGGAGAATGCGTTCAATGCGATGTACAGCATCAAGCCTCTCGAACGTAAGATCTTCAAAGCAGTGAAAGAGGGCAAAGTGGCTCGTAAAGGTCTATTGCAAGATAAACTTGCTCAAGCACTGGCGGCAGATGTTCTTACTCAAGACGAAGTTGACCAAATCATTGCAGCAGACAAACTTCGCTACGCAGCGATTCAAGTTGACCACTTCAGTCATGATTACAGTGAAACTTTGACGCGAAAAGAGTTAAAACCTAAGCTAAATAGCGTTGCTTAGATAAAGAAATGACAAAAGGCACCTTATTAGGCTGTCTCTTATACACAAATCCCTAAGCCACGCTTGGGGATTTTTTTTGAACT
>NZ_JBFSUL010000057.1:0-32930 GCF_041467395.1 Vibrio sp. 10N.247.310.98
AGCTGGATAGAGTACCTGGCTACGAACCAGGCGGTCGGAGGTTCGAATCCTCCAGAGCGCGCCACATTATTAGAAAAAGCCTCGTTTATACGAGGCTTTTTTTATGTCTGCTGCAAATTTGTTGCGACAATGTTAAATTTGTTAGTTGTTTAACTTGTTGTATTTAAAGTAGTTCTTGATTGCTTCTTTGTTATTCCACCTTTCTCATATCAATTCCCAGAAAAGCCCCGTTTAAGTCACAGTTTAAATATCTAAAAATGACGTATTTGACAGATTTATGTGATCTGATAGGCGAATAATTAACCTTATGTGTGCGTTATCCGTAACAGAACCTTAAACAAAATTGACAAACTTTTACCAATCGAGATAATCCATGGGTCGGGATCACTATTCGCTGAAATCCTGTACGTATGTCAGGATGACGAAGAAAGGAAGCAACATGACTAATATTGGAAGCCTGCTAGGAGATGCGGCGACTCTAATGATAACGGGGATGTCCGTTGTCTTTATTTTCCTAACTATTCTAGTTTACCTCGTTCGGTTGATGTCAAAACTGGTACCAGAAGAAGTACCAGAGCCGATCGCAGCACCTAAAAAAATTCAAAAATCACAATCAAACCCTTCAGCTGTTAGTCCACAGGTAGTGGCAGCAATTTCGGCCGCGGTTCATCAATACCGTGCGTCTACTGCTAAGTAGCATTTAAAGGATTAAAAAGGAGTTTATGAGCATGTCTAAACCACTAGCTATCACAGATGTGGTACTTCGTGACGCGCACCAGTCACTATTTGCTACTCGTATGCGTATCGAAGATATGCTGCCAATTGCGGCAGAACTGGATAAAGTCGGTTACTGGTCACTTGAGACTTGGGGCGGCGCGACGTTTGATTCGTGTATCCGTTTTCTTGGCGAGGATCCATGGGAGCGTTTGCGTGAGCTGAAAAAAGCGATGCCAAACACACCAATGCAGATGCTACTGCGTGGTCAAAACCTATTGGGCTACCGTCACTACGCGGATGATGTAGTAGAAAAATTTGTTGAACGTGCCCATAAAAACGGCATGGACGTATTCCGTATCTTTGATGCGATGAATGACGTGCGTAACTTTGAAAAAGCAGTGAAAGCAACGATCGACGTTGGTGGCCACGCTCAAGGTACGTTGTCTTACACAACCAGTCCGGTCCACAATTCAGATACTTGGGTTGATTTGGCCAAACGCCTAGAGGACCTAGGTTGTCACTCACTATGTATCAAAGATATGTCAGGTTTATTAAAGCCGTATGAAGCAGAAGAGCTGATTACACGTATCAAAGCATCGTGTGACGTTCCTCTAGCACTGCATAGCCACGCGACAACTGGTCTATCGACTGCAACAGCGGTTAAAGCCGTTGAAGCGGGTATCGACATTCTAGATACCGCTATTTCTTCAATGAGCTGTACTTACGGTCATACGCCAACCGAAACGGTTGTTGCGATGTTAGAAGGTACAGAGCGCGACACGAATCTTAAACTAGACCAAATCGAACCCATCGCGGCTTACTTCCGTGATGTACGTAAAAAGTACGCGAAATGGGAAGGTCAGCTAAAAGGTGTCGATTCTCGCATCTTAATCGCTCAAGTTCCTGGCGGAATGTTAACTAACATGGAAGGCCAGCTTAAAGAGCAAGGCGCCGCCGATCGCATGGATGAAGTTCTAGAAGAGATCCCACGCGTACGTAAAGAGCTTGGTTACATTCCTTTAGTAACACCAACTTCTCAGATTGTCGGTACTCAAGCGGTTATTAACGTCTTAACGGGCGAACGCTATAAGAGCATCACGAAAGAGACTGCTGGTCTACTGAAAGGTGAATACGGTCAAGCTCCTGCTGAAGTGGATACTGAACTGCAAGCGAAAGTTCTAGACGGTGCAGAGCCGATTACTTGTCGTCCTGCTGATTTACTTAAGTCTGAAATGGATACGTTAACGACGGATCTGTTAGAGAAAGCGAAATCAGAGGGTATCTCTCTAGCTGAAGATACGGTTGATGATGTACTGACTTACGCGCTCTTCCCACAAGTGGGTCTTAAGTTCCTTAAGAACCGTCGTAATCCTGAAGCATTTGAACCTGCACCAACGCTAGAAGTTGCGGCTCCAGTTGCTGCAGCTCCTGTACAAGCTTCTGGTGGTATTGAAAGCTACAGCGTGAAGGTTGATGGTCAAGTTTACGATGTTGAAGTTGGCCCACAAGGTGAACTGACATCGGTGGCGCCATCTGCAAAACCTGCTCAGGCTGCACCAGTAGCAGCGTCTGACGCTGAAGCGGTTCCAGCTCCATTGGCGGGTAACATCTTTAAAGTAAACGTTCAGGCGGGTACTGAGGTTTCTGAAGGCGACGTTCTACTAATCCTAGAAGCGATGAAGATGGAAACGGAAGTTCGTGCTGCTCGTGGTGGTATCGTTCAAGAATTGAATGTTAAAGAAGGCGATGCAGTTACTGTAGGCGCTCCACTACTAAGCTTAGCGTAAGGGAGTACCATGGAAGGATTGATGACCTTATGGTCTGAAACAGGGATTGCGAACTTTGAGTTCGGCCAGATCTGTATGATGCTGGTTGGTTGCTTACTGTTGTTTTTGGCAATTCGTAAAGGATTTGAACCGTTACTTCTACTGCCTATTGGTTTTGGTGCTGTATTAGCAAACATTCCAAATGCTGGGTTTACTGATCCAGGTGGTTTGCTCTACTACGTCTACTACATTGGTATTGAGACAGGTATTTTCCCACTGCTGATCTTTATGGGTGTTGGTGCGATGACGGACTTCGGTGCGTTGATTGCGAACCCTAAAACGTTGTGGCTAGGGGCTGCGGCTCAGTTTGGTATCTTCGCGACGCTATTTGGCGCGATCTTGCTGAACTACGTTCCAGGAATGGAGTTCTCGATGGCCGATGCTTCGTCAATTGCGATCATTGGTGGTGCCGATGGCCCAACTGCGATCTTCTTGGCGAGTAAGTTATCTCCGGATCTTTTAGGTGCCATTGCAGTAGCGGCTTATAGCTACATGGCTTTGGTTCCTATCATTCAGCCACCAATCATGAAAGCGTTAACGTCTCCTGAAGAGCGCAAAATTAAGATGGCTCAACTTCGTCACGTTAGCAAAGCCGAGAAGATTCTTTTCCCGCTTGCTGTACTACTGATGACGATTTTGTTCCTACCTTCAGCAACACCTCTAGTTGGTATGTTCTGTTTGGGTAACTTAATGCGTGAAGCGGGTGTGGTTGATCGCCTTTCAAAAACAGCTCAAAACGAACTGATTAACGTTGTAACTATTTTCCTAGGTCTAGGGGTTGGTTCTAAGCTTCAAGCGGATACGTTCTTGAACTTAGAAACACTGGGTATTCTAGGTTTAGGTGCGGTCGCGTTCAGTATCGGTACGGCGGGTGGTGTATTGATGGCTAAGGTGTTGAACCGATTCTCGAAAGAGGACATCAACCCACTGATTGGCGCAGCTGGCGTATCGGCGGTTCCAATGGCGGCACGTGTTGTGAACAAGGTTGGTCTTGAGGCAAACCCTCAGAACTTCTTATTGATGCATGCAATGGGTCCGAACGTAGCCGGTGTACTTGGTAGTGCGGTTGCGGCGGGTATTCTATTAGCTCTCGTGGGCTAGTGGATTTGCTGGGTCATGTATCGTTACGTTAATTGGTCGTCAATTTACGAATGAGCGGTTAACTTCGCCTTATTAAATGGTTTATAGTCAAAGGGATGCTTTCGCATCCCTTTCTTTTTATTAATTAGGGTGCTTGCTCACTAGGGCTTTTATCAATCAAGGAAATGTGGAAATGGAAAATAAACAGATTGCGATTACTCAATTCGGCGGCGTCGAAAACCTAAGTATTCAAACCAGTGCGATCCCTGAGCCTAAGGCTGGAGAAGTGGTGGTTAAAGTTTCCTTTTCAGGCATTAATCCGATTGATGTCAAAACCCGAGCGGGCCTTGGTTGGGCGGCAGCACAAAACAAAGATAACCTGCCTTGGGTACCTGGCTACGATATTTCAGGGCAAATTGTCACGCTAGGCGAACAGGCTGAACGCTTTACTGTTGGTGATAACGTGGCTGGCTTTATTGGTTTTCCACTGCAAGGTGGCGGTTACAGCCAATATGTGTGTGTTCCAGAAGCGGCACTAAGTATGGTTCCTGATTCTGTCACTTTAGAAGCGGCAGCTGCATTACCACTCGCGAGTCAAACCGCGGCACAAGCGCTCAACAAAGCCGAAGTGAAAGAAGGCGACCGCGTGCTTATTTTAGCGGGCGCGGGCGGCGTTGGTCACCTTGCGGTTCAAATTGCAGTGGCAGCAAAAGCTGAGGTTTACACAACCTGCAGCGAAGCCAATCTTGATTACCTTGCGACGCTAGGTGCTCACGCGATTAACTATAAGTTTGCGCCAGCATCAGAAAGAGTATCAGATGTCGATGTGCTGATTGATTTGGTCGGTGGCGATACCGCGCTTGATGCATTGAAGTGCCTAAAAGATGGCGCGCGAGTCGTGACTGTGCCGACTCTATCTGCAGAACTTATCTGTGAGAAAGCAACACTATTAGGTTTTACTGCATCAGGCATGCTGGTTGAACCAAACCCTGAGCAAATGGACACTATGCTTTACATGGTCAGTGTCGGATTGCTCAAAACAGAAATTCAAGGTATCTACCAGTTAGACGAGGCGCAGTCGGCGCACCTGCAGGTTGAAACCGGACACACCAGAGGCAAGGTGCTACTTAAAATGCAAGAAAGTTGATAGGCAGTGTTAGAATTTTTTAACTCCCTTTTTGAAAATATCGCGCTGTGGTTCTCGGACTCGGCGCTGTGGGTACTCTTCATCAGTGGCTTCTTGAGTGCCACGTTACTACCCGGTGGTTCAGAAGCTAGCCTTGTGGCTGCATTGAGCTTAGATCAGTTTTCAACCTCATCGATCATTCTGGTGGCGACATTAGGCAATACCTTAGGCGGCCTGACTAACTATTGGATTGGTTTGTGGTTGCCTAATCGAACTCAATCTGAAAAGCATGGTCATAAGGCTATGGCTTGGCTGAGTCGTTATGGCTACTGGACACTGTTATTTAGTTGGTTACCGATCATTGGTGACCCTTTGTGTCTAGCGGCGGGTTGGCTAAGAATGAAATTCATCCCTAGCGTTATTTTGATAGCGATTGGCAAAGCCGCTCGCTATAGCTTACTTGCTGCTATCTACTTCGGTTTTTTCTAAGGAGAACCTATGAAAAAGGTTTTACTTGGTACATTTTCTCTTATCGCCATTGCAGGCTGTTCTTACAATGTACCTAGCTCAACGCCCTTCTTTTCCTCGTTACCTGAAGGTGTCACTCTGTTAGAAGAGGTAAAGCCCTCTAAAGATAAAGTGGTGATTCCTTACACCAAGTATCAGTTTGAAAACGGCCTGACAGTTATTCTTTCCCCTGATGATTCCGATCCGTTGGTGCATGTTGATGTGACTTATCACGTCGGTTCAGCACGTGAAGAGATAGGCAAGTCGGGCTTTGCTCACTTCTTTGAGCACATGATGTTCCAGGGTTCTGAGAACGTTGGGGACCAACAGCACTTTAAGATCATTACCGAAGCGGGTGGTTCGTTAAACGGCACGACCAATCGTGACCGCACCAACTACTTTGAAACTGTTCCTTCTAACCAACTTGAAAAAATGCTGTGGTTAGAATCAGACCGAATGGGCTTCTTGTTGGATGCAGTTTCTCAGAAGAAATTTGAGGTGCAAAGAGGCACGGTCAAGAACGAGCGAGCGCAGAGCTACGAAAATCGTCCTTACGGCTTAATGTGGGAACGCATGGGCGAAGCGCTATACCCAGAAGGTCACCCTTACTCTTGGCAACCAATCGGCTATGTTGAAGATCTTGACCGTGTTGACGTGAATGATCTTAAAGCGTTCTTCCTGCGTTGGTACGGCCCAAACAATGCCGTGTTAACGATTGGTGGTGATATCGACGTTGATGATACGCTAGAATGGGTTAACAAGTACTTTGGTCCAATTCCTCAAGGCCCTGAAGTGAAGGCGGCAGAGAAGCAACCTGCTGTTCTAAAAGAAGATAAGTACATCACCTTAGAAGACAATATTCGTCAGCCGATGGTGCTTGTGGGTTGGCCAACAACGTATCGCGGCGAAGAGACGCAAGCTTCACTGAATGCATTGTCTAACGTGTTAGGTTCAGGTACCAACAGTTATCTATATCAAAACCTAGTAAAAACGCAGAAGGCAGTCAGCGCTGGATCTTTCCATGATTGTGCTGAGCTTGCTTGTACCATGTACGTGTATGCAATGGGCAACTCAGGTGAAAAAGGCGATTTGACGGTTCTTAATAAAGAGCTGATGGATACCCTAGAGCAATTCTCGAAAGAGGGCGTTGAGCAAGCGCGTTTAGACCAGATCACCGGCATGGCAGAAGCGAATGCCGTTTTCGCATTGCAAAGTGTTAAAGGTAAGGTGTCGCAACTCGCGTCGAACCAAACCTTCTATGGTCAGCCTGATCGCATTGAATCACAACTCGATCAAATCCGAGCGGTGACGCCTGAGAGCGTGAGCAAGGCATACCAAGATTTCATCGAAGGTAAGCACAAGGTTACCTTGAGTGTGGTTCCTAAGAAAAAGCTCGATTTGGCGGTTCGTGAAGCGACTTTTACCACGCCACCACGTACGTTGCCTGAATACAGCAAGATGACGGAAGACCAACTGAACTTCAGAAAGGCACCGAATACCTTTGATCGCAGCGTAATGCCAGAAGTGAACTTTGGTGTTGAGGCGACCATGCCAGAGTTGTACCGCATGCACTTTGCAAATGGCACGGACTTGATTGGTACTGTGACCAGCGAAACACCGACAGTACAGTTACAGATTCAACTTCCAGCTGGCGAGCGTTATGTTCGCAAAGGACAAGAAGGCCTAGCGAACCTAACGGCTTCGATGATGGAAGAAGGCTCAATCAAACGGACCGTTGAAGAGTTACAAGCGACCTTAGATAAACTTGGTAGCAGTGTGAGCATTAGTGCGGGCAGCTACACCACAGATATTTCAGTCTCGGCGCTAGAGAAAAACTTGCCTCAAACCTTAGCGATTGTGCAAGAGGTTCTATTCGAGCCTAAGTTCGATGAGCAAGATTTTGAGCGCGTTAAGAAACAGATGCTAGAAGGCGTTGTGTATCAGCATCAGCAGCCAAGTTGGATGGCTTCTCAAGCAACCCGTGAAGTGCTGTTTGGTGACACTGTTTTTGCTCGTGCAAGTGATGGTACTAAGGAATCTCTATCGAAATTGACCTTAGACGATGTGAAAAAATTCTATGCGCAACATTACACACCAGAAGGTGCCAATATTGTTGTTGTGGGAGACATCTCGAAGAAAGAGGTAGGGAAACAGCTACAATTCTTTGAAGAGTGGCAAGGCGATGCGGCACCATTAACGCGTCCACAGATCGTCAAAGAGCTTTCTGGTCAGCACCTGTACTTAGTCGATAAACCGGGTGCGCCGCAAAGCATTGTTCGCTTGGTTCGTAAAGGCCTGCCGTTTGATGCAACGGGTGAATTGTATTTGAGCCAGCTAGCTAACTTTAATTTAGCGGGCAACTTCAATAGTCGTATCAACCAGAACCTACGTGAAGACAAAGCTTACACTTACGGTGCAAGCGGTTACTTCGCAAGTACTCGAGAAACTGGTGCAGTGGTATTTAGCGCGCAGGTAAGGGCGAATGCGACGGTTCCATCGATTCAAGAATTTATTAATGAGCTGAATGAGTTTAGCCAGAGTGGATTAACTGACGAAGAGGTGAAATTTATGCGCCTTGCCGTCGGTCAACAAGATGCGCTCAAATACGAAACGCCAAGTCAAAAGGCTGGGTTGTTGAGTAATATTGTTGCATTGAGCCTTGATGAAGATTACCTACAACAGCGTAATCAGATAGTTGAAACGGTTTCAAAAGAGAGCTTAAACGAGCTATCTAAGAAATGGTTTGACCCGAATGATTATCAAATAATCGTTGTTGGTGACGCGACTTCGCTTCGCCCGCAATTAGAAAAGTTAGATATTCCAATAGAAGAGCTTGAAATCATTCGTTAGAGTACACATTAAAGGGGGAGGGAAGAGACTCTACTTTTCTCCTCCAACCTAATTTATGATAGTTCTAATCAGAACAATATAAGATAAGTGAACTGAATTTTGACTGATTTTGCTGCGCGACTAAAGCAAGTTGCAACCAACCCTAAGACCTTCTCTCAATTTGGTCGTGGTGTTGAAAGGGAAACATTACGCTACACGGAAGATGGGCACCTTGCTACTGAGCCGCACCCTGAGGCTTTGGGATCTGCGTTGATGAACGAATGGGTAACGACCGATTTCTCTGAGTCGCTACTGGAATTTATCACGCCTGTTTCTAACGACGTTCCGACGCTTTTGAATCAGTTATCTGATATCCATCACTTCACGCAAACCAAGTTAGACGGCGAAAAACTATGGCCGCTTTCTATGCCTTGTTATGTTGGTAGTGAAGATTACATTCAGCTAGCGCAATACGGCACCTCGAATAACGGTAAGATGAAGACCCTATATCGTGAAGGCCTAAAACGTCGTTACGGTAGCCTGATGCAGATTATCTCTGGTGTTCACTTCAACTTCTCTTTCCCAGAAAGCTTTTGGGATAGCCTGTTTGGAGAGCAAACTGAAGAAGCGCGTTGTGAATCTAAGTCAGATGCTTACTTTGGTTTGATTCGTAACTACTACCGCTTTGGTTGGTTAATCCCATACTTCTTCGGTGCTTCACCTGCGCTATGTTCTTCTTTCATCAAAGGAAGAGAAACAAACCTACCTTTTGAAAAGGTTGGTGAGACATTGTATCTGCCAAAAGCAACGGCGCTGCGCCTGAGTGATCTTGGTTACACGAACAGTGCGCAAAGTGTATTGAAGATTGGCTTCAACAGCCTGGGTCAGTACCTTGAAGGTTTGAATCAAGCGATTCGTACGCCATCAGAAGAATTCGCCGAAATTGGCACTAAGGTTGATGGTGAATACCGTCAGCTAAATAGCAACGTACTGCAAATTGAGAATGAGCTTTACGCTCCAATCCGTCCTAAGCGTGTCGCGAAAAGTGGTGAGAAGCCATCTGAAGCGTTGGCTCGCGGAGGTGTTGAGTACATCGAGGTGCGTTCTCTCGATGTAAACCCATTCAGCTCAATCGGTATCACCGAACAGCAAGTTCGCTTCTTGGATCTATTCCTAACGTGGAGTGTACTAACAGACTCTGCTGAGATGGATAACTGCGAACTTGAGTGCTGGCGCGACAACTGGAACAAGGTGATCTTAGAAGGTCGTCAAGCTGGTCTAGAGCTGCAAATCGGTTGTCATGGTGAGCGATTGTCTCTGCAAGATTGGGCGAAGCGTGTCTTCAAAGATCTGCGCTCTATTGCCGAGATGATGGACGCTGAACAAGGTGGTCGTGCATACCAAGAAACATGCGATACGCTTGAGGCTTGGATTGATAACCCTGAGCTAACTATTTCTGGCCAGTTGCTAGAAGAGACCAAAAAATTGGGCGGCTTAGGTAAAGTGGGTTGCGCGTTAGGTAAAACGTACGCTCAGCAACACAAAGCGCACCAATACAAAGTATATTCAGCTGAGTTGATGGAAGCAGAAGTTCAACGTTCTGTGATTGCTCAGCAACAAAGTGAAGAAGCAAGCACTCAAGATTTTGATAGCTTCTTAGCGGATTATTTTTCGTATTTAAAAGCATAGCGAGACTTTGGTGGAAAGGAAGCAAGCCTTATTAGGTCAGCCTACTCGAGTGAGTAGTAAATGGTTACCTGTAGTGACTGTTGGTGTTGTCTCTAGCCTGTTGGTTGGATGTGCAACGCCACCGCCAAAGCAGCAAGATAATTTGTGTAGCATCTTTCGAGAGCACCCTTCATGGTATGAAGATGCCTTGGATATGCAAGAAGAATGGGGAACGCCGATTAACGTTGCGATGGCTTTTGTGAAACAAGAGAGTAGCTATCGTCATGATGCGCGCCCACCTAAAGATTACATTCTTGGCTTTATACCGTGGGGGCGTGTAAGCAGTGCCTACGGTTATGCACAAGCTCAAGATCCTGCTTGGGAAGACTTCCAAAAGGCGACCAATAACGGTGGTTCAAGAACCAACTTTGATGATGCATTGATGTTCATCGGTTGGTATACCAGCGAGACGCGTCGTCAATTGGGCATCTCACTATGGGACCCATATAACCAATACCTGGCTTATCATGAAGGCCGTGGTGGTTATAAGCGTAAGTCATACAACAGCAAGCCATCGCTAATTAAGGTGGCGCGCAAAGTCGAACAGCAAGCAAAAGATTATGGATGGCAGCTGAAACAGTGCCGCAAAGAACTAGAAGACAATCGAAGCTGGTTTTTCTAAAGCCAGCCGTCATGGAGAAGAGCAATGCCTTTATTAGATAGTTTCACTGTTGATCACACACGCATGAACGCACCTGCCGTTCGTGTTGCTAAAACAATGCAAACCCCAAAAGGGGATACCATCACTGTGTTTGACCTGCGTTTTACTGCGCCAAACAAAGACATCCTATCTGAGAAAGGTATCCATACTCTAGAGCACCTATATGCTGGTTTCATGCGTAATCAATTGAACGGTTCAGATGTAGAGATCATCGATATCTCACCGATGGGCTGTCGCACTGGTTTCTACATGAGCCTGATTGGTACGCCTACAGAACAACAAGTGGCTGACGGTTGGTTGGCAGCGATGCAAGACGTACTGAAAGTTGAGAACCAGAATAAGATCCCTGAGCTGAACGAATACCAATGTGGTACCGCGGCAATGCACTCTTTGGATGAAGCGAAAGAGATCGCGAATGCGATCATCGCTGCAGGCATCTCTGTAAACAAGAATGATGAACTGGCACTGCCAGAGTCTATGCTGCAAGAGCTTAAGATCGACTAGTCATTGATAGCTACCCTAGATAGGGCGAGTTAGATACTAAAAGGCCCGGTTCAATGAACCGGGCCTTTTTCGTCAACGTATTTTAGGGCGAGACAGAGATTCAGTGATAACTCAGTTAGCCGTTCACGATCTGTGGGAACACGCGAACCAGTTTGATGCGGTTCTCTTCAAGCTCAACAATTTCCATTGGGTGGCTGGCAACCTGAACACTCAGGTGACTCTCAGGAATATCTTCAAGATGTTCCAGTATCAAACCATTCAGCGTTCTTGGGCCATCGGTAGGCAGTGCCCACTGTAAGCCTTTGTTGATATCTCGGATATTGGCACTGCCTTCAATCAAGAAGCTGCCATCGCTTTGCGGAGTAATCTCTTCAGATAAGCTTGGGGTGATTGAGGTGGTAAACTCACCTACGATCTCTTCTAGAATATCTTCTAATGTAACCAAACCATTGATGTCGCCATACTCATCAACAATCAAACCGATGCGCTGCTTATTGCGTTGAAACTTAAGCAGTTGAATATTGAGTGGTGTCGCTTCAGGAATAAAGTAGATCTCATCCGCGGCACGCAACAGGGTTTCTTTATTGAATTCGTTCTTTTCAAGCATCAGACGGTAAGCTTCACGCAGCCTAAGCATGCCGACCACTTCATCTATTTGGTCACGGTACAGCACTACGCGACCATGAGGCGAGTGGGTAAGTTGACGAACGATCGATTTCCAGTCGTCATTGATGTCGATACCAGTAATCTCATTACGCGGCACCATGATGTCGTTCACGGTGACGTGCTCTAAATCCAGAATAGACACCAACATATCTTGGTGACGTTGAGGGATTAAGCTACCGGCTTCATTTACCACGGTTCTAAGCTCTTCGGAGCTCAAGTGGTCGGTTGCATCATGGCTGGCTTTAACGCCTAAGATACGAATGAAGCCGTTGGTAATGAAGTTCACTAAGATCACCAATGGTGATAGCACCTTCATCAGTATCATCAAAAGGATACTACTCGCGTAAGAGACACGTTCAGGAAATAGAGAAGCGATGGTCTTTGGGGTTACCTCGGCGAATACTAGGATCACGAGAGTCAGGGTACCAGTAGCGATAGCCACACCGATATCCCCGTAGATGCGCATACCAAGAATAGTAGCGATCGCAGATGCAAGAATGTTGACGAGATTGTTGCCGATGAGGATGAGGCCAATCAATCTGTCTGGGCGGTTCAGAAGTTTTTCTACACGTTTGGCACCTTTATGACCCGTATTGGCCAAGTGCTTTAAACGGTAGCGGTTCAGGGACATCATGCCCGTTTCGGAACCAGAGAAATAACCAGAAATTACAATGAGACACGCGAGTAGCGCAAATAAGATACCCGTTGATATGTCGTCCAAAACTATTCTTTTCCTATTTGTGTATCTTGATTAATTTATGACCGAACATGGTCGAGATGTCAATTGAATGTATTGCACTCAATATTTTAAAGGCAAGGTATGTGAGACCTTGCCTTTATTTTACAGACTAGTTCAGGATGATTTCCTGGACGAAGCGGCTACCGAAGTAGGCTAATGTGAGCATGCTGGCGCCGGCCAGTGCGAACCAAGTGACTTTCTGTCCACGCCAACCTTTCTGATAGTGACCCCACAGAAGGATGGAGTAGATAACCCAAGCGATAAAAGACAACACAGCCTTGTGTGCCTTTCCTTGAGCAAACATATCTTGCACGAAGATGAGACCCGTTAACAAGGTACCTGTTAATAAGCCATTACCAATCAAAATGATCTTGAAAAGCTGTCTTTCCACCATCATTAAAGGAGGTAGGTTAGGGTTTATCACTAAGGCTTTTTTCTTTTTAAGTTTGTGATCTAGCCACGCAAGTTGCAGGGCGTATAGCGCACCGATAGTTAACGTTGCGTATGAGAATAGAGCCAAAGAGATGTGCACGAGCAGTTTTGGGTCATTCTCTAGATGTTTGATGAAGGTGCTTGGAAGAAAAGTGGCAGCCATCAAGTTCAGCGCAGCGAAGCTATAGACGACGGGTAAGATAAACCACAGACGGGTTTTGAGCATTGCACCGCTCATTACCACAGATATGATTAAACTGATTAATGAAGCAACGTTCAAGATACTGAGGTTTTGGCCACTGGCATTAAAAATCAAATCGCCAAGCAACCAAGCATGGAAAGCTAGAGCAAGTAATGCGCTGATAAACACCGTTTTTACACGGATTCCTGTTTGGTGCACGAGACCTGGAATGATCGTGGAAATCGCCATTGTATAAAGAAAGGCTGCTGCGATCGCAATAAGACTGTCCATGGTATCCATTTTAATGATTACTAATTGGCGAATTATACCTCGCATCGCTCTTTGGGGCTATGGCGAACCTCATTCAATTCCAAGTGAATAATGTCTCACATCACAAGCACGGATGATTAACGCTCTACAACGGGTATGACTCTAATCCGCGCTAATGTATACTCACAGTAATAGTCGCAGTTTTGAGCGAAGAGAAAACTATGTTTGATAATTTAACGGATCGTCTATCCAAAACGCTGAAGAACATCAGCGGTAAAGGTCGTCTGACCGAAGACAATATTAAAGAGACGCTGCGTGAAGTACGTATGGCGCTACTTGAAGCTGACGTTGCACTGCCCGTTGTCCGCGATTTTGTTAAGCGCGTAAAAGAAGGCGCTGTGGGTGTTGAGGTTTCTAAATCTCTAACGCCTGGTCAAGAATTCATTAAGATCGTTCAAGCTGAACTTGAAGCGGTGATGGGTGAGTCTAACGAGGCTCTTAACCTAGCAGCGCAGCCGCCAGCCGTTATCTTAATGGCGGGTCTACAAGGTGCGGGTAAAACCACATCGGTAGGTAAGCTATCTAAGCTTCTAACTGAGCGTGACAAGAAGAAAGTCTTGGTTGTGTCTGCCGACGTTTACCGTCCAGCGGCAATCAAACAGCTTGAAACGTTAGCAAGCGATGTTGGCGTAGACTTCTTCCCATCTTCAGCTGATCAAAAACCTCTTGATATTGCAAACGCTGCAATCGACCACGCGAAGAAGAAATTCTACGACGTGCTACTTGTCGATACTGCGGGTCGTTTGGCTATCGATGAAGAGATGATGGGCGAGATCAAAGAGCTTCATACTGCAATTAAACCAGTAGAGACACTGTTCGTTGTTGATGCAATGACAGGTCAAGATGCTGCGAACACTGCAAAAGCCTTTGGTGATGCGCTACCACTAACCGGTGTTATCTTGACGAAAGTTGATGGTGATGCGCGTGGTGGTGCTGCTCTGTCTGTTCGTCATATCACAGGCAAGCCGATTAAATTCTTGGGTGTTGGTGAAAAGACTGACGCACTAGAACCGTTCCACCCAGATCGTGTTGCTTCTCGTATCTTAGGTATGGGCGACGTACTGTCTCTTATTGAAGACCTACAGAAAAACGTTGATACCGAGAAAGCAGAGAAACTGGCTAAGAAGTTCAAAGAGAAGAAAGGCTTTGACCTTGAAGACTTCCGTGAACAACTAGGTCAGATGCAAAACATGGGCGGCATGATGGGCATGATGGATAAGCTTCCAGGCATGTCTCAGCTACCAGATAACGTTAAAGATAAAGTTGATGACAAGATGTTCAAGCAGATGGAAGCGATCATCAACTCTATGACCATGAAAGAGCGTCAACGCCCTGACCTAATCAAAGGCTCTCGCAAAAAGCGTATTGCCGCTGGTTCTGGTACACAGGTACAAGATGTAAACCGTATGCTTAAGCAGTTCACCCAAATGCAGAAGATGATGAAGAAGATGCAGAAAGGTGGCATGAAAGGCATGATGCGCAACATGCAAGGCATGATGGGCGGCGGTGGAGGTATGGGCGGAATGGGTGGTGGCTTTAACCCGTTTGGTCGATAATCTACAAATGTAAGCTTTAGCTACGTTACTTTTCATAGTGTTAGCCGTGTCACAGAAAGTGTACGGCAGCTATGTTGGTGAAAAAATAGCTAAAGCCCTTGCATTGCACCGGAATAAGAGTAAAATTCCGGGGCTTTAATTTGGCACGAGACCCCAAGCTATTTACTTATACTTGGGGTTAATTATTTTATTAAGAAAGCAAAGAGGACGACATGGTAACCATTCGTTTGGCACGTCACGGTGCAAAGAAGCGCCCATTTTATCAAATCGTAGTTGCGGATAGCCGTAACGCTGCAACTGGCCGTTTCATCGAGAAAGTAGGTTTCTTTAACCCTACAGCTCAAGGTCAAGAAGAAGGTCTACGTCTAGACCTAGATCGTGTTAACCACTGGGTTGGTCAAGGCGCATCTCTATCTGATCGTGTAGCTAAGCTAGTTAAAGACGCTCAAAAAGCGGCTTGATTCTTTTTTAAAGAGAAATAGCTTATGTCGATGAAGGGTAAAGAAACTATGAGCGAGCAAAATAATAGAATTGTCATGGGTAAACTTGGGTCTACCTATGGTATTCGTGGCTGGCTCAAAGTGTTCTCCTACACAGACAATGCTGAAAGCATATTTGATTACAGCCCTTGGTATTTAAACCTAAAGGGTAAGTGGGTTGAGTACAAAGTTGAGAGCTGGAAACGTCATGGCCAAGGTTATGTATGTAAGCTAGCGGGATTAGATGTTCGTGAAGACGCGCAACTGATGACTAACTTTGAAATTGCTATTGACCCTGCTTCGTTACCTGAATTGTCAGAAGATGAATTCTACTGGCGCGAATTGTTCGGTATGCAAGTTTTTACCACTAAAGGTTACGACCTTGGTGAGGTCACTGACCTATTAGAAACTGGCTCGAACGATGTTCTAGTAATCAAAGCAAATCTTAAAGATGCTTTTGGCCAAAAGGAACGGTTAGTACCGTACCTTGAAGAGCAAGTGATCAAGAAAGTTGATCGCGAAGCTCGCCGGATCGAAGTTGACTGGGATCCTGGATTCTAACTCCAAATTACAGAGCGAGAGAACACATGTGGGTTGGCATTATTAGCCTTTTTCCTGAAATGTTCCGTTCTGTTACTGATTTTGGAGTAACAGGTCAAGCGGTTAAAAAAGGTCTTTTATCTATTGAGACATGGAATCCTCGTGATTTCACTCATGATAAACATCGCACTGTTGATGACAGACCTTACGGTGGTGGTCCTGGCATGTTAATGATGGTTCAGCCTTTGCGCGACGCTATCACAACGGCCAAGCAAGCAGCACCGGGAAAGACGAAAGTTATCTATCTTTCACCTCAAGGTCGTAAACTCGACCAGAAAGGTGTTGAAGAGCTGGCAACAAACGAGAATTTACTTCTTATTTGTGGTCGCTACGAAGGGGTAGATGAGCGCATCATTCAATCTGAAGTTGACGAAGAATGGTCGATTGGAGATTTTGTGATGACGGGTGGCGAACTGCCAGCCATGACGCTGATTGATTCAGTATCTCGGTTTGTTCCGGGTGTACTTGGAGATTTCGCTTCAGCAGAAGAAGATTCTTTTGCAAATGGTTTGCTAGATTGTCCCCATTATACGCGCCCTGAGGTGCTAGACGATAAAGATGTACCATCGGTACTCAAGTCTGGAAACCATAAGGACATTCGTCGCTGGCGATTAAAACAATCGTTGGGCCGAACTTGGCTAAGAAGACCAGAACTCCTGGAAAACCTAGCTCTGACTGACGAACAGGAACAATTACTGGCTGAATTCATTAAAGAGCAACGCTCTTAACGAAAAGCAAGCAGTAACCTATTAAATTTAGTATCAGTTTATTCTAGGAATTTATACAAATGAGCAACATCATCAAGGCTCTTGAAGAAGAGCAACTAAAATCAGACCTTCCTAAATTCGCACCAGGTGACACTGTTGTAGTTCAGGTTAAGGTAAAAGAAGGTGACCGTGAGCGTCTACAGGCTTTCGAAGGCGTTGTAATCGCTATTCGTAACCGTGGTCTACACTCTGCATTCACAGTTCGTAAGATCTCGAACGGTGAAGGCGTAGAGCGTGCGTTCCAAACTCACTCTCCAATGGTTGATAGCATCGAAGTTAAACGCCGTGGTGCAGTACGTCGTGCCAAGTTGTACTACCTACGTGAGCGTTCTGGTAAGTCAGCTCGTATTAAAGAGAAGCTTACTAAGAAGTAATTCTTTTTGCATTCTATCGATAAAAGCGGAGCCATTTGGCTCCGCTTTTTTGTGTCTGTTATTTGGAGTTTCGCAGGTAAGAGATCCCCAATTAGCTCATTCCTCGCTCTGGAGGATGACGGAACAAACCGAAACTCATATTTAACCGTCATTCCCTAGACTGACGAAGGAAGGAGTAGGGAATCTCTACTAACGCCGTGTTATAGGCAATAAAAAAGGATTGACGTTAAACGCCAACCCTTCAAAATCTACTCGCTACTCGCTACTCGCTACTCGCTACTCGCTACTCGCTACTCGCTTAGTACGGATCTTCCGACCAACCATCGCTATCTGACATATCTGGTGCGCCAGCGATGCTGTTCTCTTCGTCTGCCCATTCACCGAAATCAATCATCTGACATTGCTTGCTGCAAAACGGGCGGTGCGGGCTTTGTTCGCCCCATTCAACGTCAGCATTACATTGAGGGCATTTAACGATGGTGATTTTCTTCGACATAGTGATTCTTAATTTGAAGGTGTAATAATAGTGAGTTTAGGCTCGAGTGAAGACTCAAGCCAAACTAAAAAAAGAAAATTAATTAGGTGCAGATAGCCAATTCAAATTCAATGTCTTGAGTACAGGCTTGCCCTGTTTCAAAGCTCATGAACTTAACAGCAAAGCGGTTCTTGTGACCTGAGATCATCGGGTAGGCACCGTATTGCATTGGAATAGATAGACGAAGGATATTCGCTTCATCGGCATCGCTCTGGAAGAAGCCAGCGCGAGCGATTTGCTCTTTAAAGTGACCAGTCTCTCTGGTGAGCTTCAACCACAGTGTTAGCGCTTCATACAGAGGTTGTAAGCTATCCATCCACGCTTTAGCATCTCTCATTCTCTTATCGAGAGGAAGGTGCAGCCAATAATGCAGTGCCGGTAAATCAAAGCAGCATGAGCCACCTGGAAGATTAAAGCGTTGGCGAATGGCACTCAGGAAGCGGTCTTCCTTAAGTGACTGGCCAAAACGCTCTGCCTGCATCAGATCACGATAGATGTTACCAATGTCATTAAGCAGTGATGTCAGCATCTCTTGATCGACACCTTCAACATCCAACCAACTTTTGTAGGTTACACGTTGCTTCTCAATATCTTTTGCCAGTTCGCTCTTGAGTTGGATCTGTTCGAAGATTTCAATCAGATCAAAGATGGAACGGAAAAAGAGTTGATACTGTTGAGCATCGGAAAATGTAGAAGACAAGTGTAGCTGCCTCAAGAGTGATTCGACTCTTAAGTAGATGCGTGTTTTCTCATTTAGAGGATGTTCAAATTTATGGGTGATCATCGAGCAAACCTTCATTCAACATTGTTCTATTCTGACCCATCTACAGCACTGATTGCCAGATACTTTTGATGTAAATCTGTGATTTGAGGCAAAAGTTCTTGGTTTTTAGTATGGTTTTTAATCACGTCATCTGCAACTGCTAAGCGTTGTTCTCTTGAAGCCTGTGATTTTAAAATTGATGCAACTTGTTCCCTAGAAACATTGTCACGACTCATCGTACGTTCTATTTGAACTTCTGCTGGCACATCAACAATTAATACGCGATCGGCCATGCCTTGCATTTGGTTTTCCACCAATAGCGGTGCAACTAATAAACCATACGGGGATGTGATTTTAGACAGGTCACTGTCAATTTTGTCACGGATCATGGGATGAAGAAGATCATTGAGCCACTGCTTTTCTTTAGGATCTGAGAAGATCAGCTCACGCAGCCTACTTCGGTTGAGTGTTCCATCGTCAAGCAAGATAGACTCACCAAAGTGTTCTGTAATCTGTTTTAAGCCGACACTGCCCAGCGCAACCACTTCACGTGCCACGATATCAGCATCAACAATATCTATATTAAAATGCTCATTGAACAGGTTAGCGACGGTGGTTTTGCCACTGGCGATACCACCGCTTAATCCGATAATGATTGCCATGGTTAAATTCCTAGTACAGAAGTGAAATACCAACCCATGATGTCGTTACCCCACATCAAGCTTACCCAACCTGCAATCGCAAGGTAGGGGCCAAATGGAAAAGCTTTATCTATGCCTTGCTGTTTCAAGCGAAGTTGAATCAAACCAAACACAAGGCCAACCAGCGAAGATAAAAGGATGATCATCGGTAGGTGCTGCCAACCAAGCCATGCGCCAAGCGCAGCCAGGAGTTTGAAGTCACCGTAACCCATGCCTTCTTTGCCTGTCAGTAGTTTGAACAACCAATAAACAGACCACAGCGCTAGGTAGCCAGTCATTGCACCTACAACTGAGTCTTGAAGTGATACTGGGCTGATATTAAACAGTGCTAAAGCGATACCAGACCAAACCAAAGGCAAGGTGATCTGATCAGGCAACAACATAGTATCGAGATCGATAAAGGTCACGGTAATCAGTGCGAAGGTGAAAAAAATCAAAGCAATGGCGTAGTAACTGAAACCAAAGTGGCTAGCAACCATTGTGCAAAGTATTGCGGTAAGCAGTTCGACCAAAGGGTAGCGAGCACTGATTGGATTAGCGCAGCTGTGGCACTTACCCTTTAAGAGCAACCAGCTTAACACTGGGATATTGTCGACGATTCTTAATTGGGTTTTGCATTTCGGGCAGGTTGAACGAGGAATGCTGAGATTGAACTTTCCCTCTGGCGCTGGAATTTTATATTGAGAGAAATATTCCGAGCACTCTTGTTGCCATTCGCGTTCCATCATAATCGGTAAACGGTGTATGACTACGTTGAGGAAGCTGCCGATAAGAAGGCTAAAAATGAAAGCTAATACGGGGAATAGCCAAGGATAGTAGTGAAATACTTCCATAGTGTCCTTTACCACTTAATCAAGGTGAGCAGAGATTGCTGCTCATGGGTGTTTAGTTGCTTTAACTATCCTAACACACTCATAAGATTAAAGATCGGTAAGTACATCGCAACCACAAGCCCGCCAACGACAGTGCCTAAAAACACGATGATCAGTGGCTCTAGAATCTTGCCCAAATTGTCGACGGTGTTGTCTACTTCAAACTCGTAAATCGAGGCTACTTTATTGAGCATATCATCAAGGTTTCCTGACTCTTCACCGATCATCACCATCTGTAACACCATTTCAGGGAAGGCGTTGGTATTGCGCATTGCGATATACATTGGCATGCCAGCAGCCGTTTCTCGGTGAACCTCGATGATGGCCGACTCATAATGCAGGTTGCCTGCGGTTTTGGCTGTGGTCTTGAGGCTCATTAAAATCGGAATGCCAGAACTAAAGCTGGTCGATAAGGTTCGGCTGAATTTGGCAATGGAGGCTTTGGCTAATACGCCGCCGAGAACAGGAAAGCGTAATCCTAGCCGACTAACAGACAGTCTGATCGAGTGGGAACGCTGACACAGTTGGTAAATAATCAGGAAAACAAGCCCGATGCCTACAGCCGTATAAAAACTGTAAGCCTGCATCCAATGGGAAAGGTAGAGTACTTGTTGGGTGAACCAAGGCAGGTCGGCGCCAAAGCCTGAAAACATCGACTCAAACTCTGGAATCACCATGGTCAGCATTAAATAAGAAACGGTCAGTGCAACGGTGACCACCATCGCGGGGTAGATGAGTGCTTTGACGACTTTGGACTTTAACTGCTCGCTCTTTTCTCTATAGGTCGCCAAACGTTCGAACACTTGTGCTAGGTTACCGGAGAGCTCGCCTGTGGCGACCAAATCAGTGTATAGGTCATCAAAGTGACGGCTTGCGGTTCGCATTGCTTTTGAGATTGGCGTTCCGGCTTCTACACCTTTGCAGATATGCGATAGAATCGATTTCATTTCAGCTTTGCGGTGATTGTCCGACACCAACTTGATGGCTTGTACGATAGGCACACCAGTGGCCAGCATGGTAGCAAGCTGCCGAGTCAAAATAGTGATGTCTTTGGCTTTTACTCTATGGGTTAAACGAGTGACGGCTGAAATACTTTTCTTTTTGATTTTCTTAATCTGAATATGCTGTTCTTTGAGCTTTTCTCGTACTTCCAATTCAGTGAGCGCTAAGGTTTGCCCAGACACTTTCTTGCCTGAGCTGTTAATGCCTTTCCAGTGATAGCTTTTTAGTTGTGATTGTTTGGATTTGCTACTCATTGGTGCTCCATGGGTTTATATGTACAGAACACGTTGCAGCTCTTGATAGCTGGTGGTGCCTTCAAGCAATTTATCTAACCCTGACTCTTGCAGAGTTCTCATGCCTTCTCGACGAGCCAAGTTTTCAATGGCTAACGCGTTAGGTTTGTCGATTAGGCTGCTTTTCAGTTGATCGCTAAACGGCATCACTTCATAGATACCCACTCGCCCCGAATAACCTTGGTTACACTCATTACACCCTTGGGGATTAGCTTTGTAGATGGTTTGGCTGTTAGGAATCGAGTGACGCAGAAATATGTCCGGTGAATCGTCAGTTTCTTTGCAGTGGTCACATAAGCGTCTCGCAAGACGTTGAGCAATGATCAAGCTTAAGGACGAAGCAAGATTAAAGGGTTCTATCCCCATATGAGCAAGCCGGGTCACGGTTTCTGCGGCGGAATTAGTGTGCAGTGTCGAAAGCACTAAGTGACCGGTTTGCGATGCTTTGATCGCGATCTCTGCGGTTTCCAAGTCGCGGATCTCTCCAACCATCACGATGTCTGGGTCTTGTCGTAAAAACGATCGTAGTGCCTCGGCGAAACCAAAGCCAATCTTAGGCGTCACCTGTACTTGATTGATACCACACAGGTTAATCTCTACAGGGTCTTCAGCTGTTGAGATGTTGCGTTCAGAGGTGTTGAGTACTCGAAGTCCAGTATAAAGAGAAACCGTTTTACCGCTGCCGGTTGGCCCGGTCATTAAGATCATCCCTTGTGGGCGCTTTAGTGCATTGAGGTAGAGGGCTTTTTGAGCCTCGCTGTAACCGAGCTTGTCGATATCGAGATTGGCCGCACTGCTATCAAGCAATCGCAGTACGATCTTCTCGCCCCATAATGTAGGCAGCGTTGATACGCGCATATCAATTGCCAGTTCGTCATTTAAACGCAGTTTGATACGGCCATCTTGAGGTAAGCGACGTTCGGCAATATCGAGTTTAGCGAGGATCTTTAAGCGAGCTGACAGACGACGGCTTAAATGAGAGGCGGGCTGTTGGATTTCAACCAATATGCCATCACAACGCAGGCGCACACGGAAGTGTTCGTCATAAGGTTCGAAGTGGATGTCCGATGCGCCTTTACGTACCGCATCAACCAAGATCTGATTGATAAAGCGGCTGACAGGAGAGTCATCTTGGCTGAGATCTTCAATCGGCGTTATTTCGTCGTCAGATACCTTCACGAGGTTAGCTAACTCATCTTGGGTGATCTCTTTACGCTTAGAATCTTGCCCGGAAATAGAGCGGCCATACAGCTTGCGTATCGCACCTTCTAATTCAGAGTAATTAGCAACAACCAATTCAATCTGTAATCCGGTTGCGAATCGAAAGTCATCTTCAGCCTGTAAATTCGTAGGGTCGGCAGAAGCGAGTGTGAGAGTTGAGCTAGAAACTGAAATTGGAATAGCACGATACTTGGTAATTAGTTCACGAAGTCCTAATTGTTCACACAGGGATTCGTAGTCAGTATTGGCTAATCGTACTAACGGTAAGCCGAAGATGGTTTTAATGTTGTTTGCTAAGGAATCGCTGCTGAAGAAATTCAGAGCGAGTAAAGCTTCAGGTGTAGATATACCTGAAGCTTCCACATGTTCCGCAACAGCTTGTTCCTGAGTCAGGCTAAGTAAGCCAGCCTGACGGAGAACGGTTGGGAGGTTGGTTAACATTATGGGCAGTAGGTCTCTTGTTGATTGTTCAATGCTGCGTCTGTATAACACTTACTCTCCCACGTGATGCCATTTGTAGTATACGTTGCTGTCATTACGTAAGTTTCATTTGCAGCAATAGGCCCTTTGATTGCAGTCGCTTTGACTCTTACATCTACAGCTCCTGAACTGGTGCCTCCAATAGCTAATATGTTCATACTGTTAAGGTCAAATGCTGCGGGAATATTGTCGGTAGTACTTACACAATTTGTTTTAAATGTATCACCATCCGAAGCACTTTCATGTGCACATAATTCAACAGCCATTTTTACAGCAGCGGCTGCTTTCGGAAATTCGGATAGAGTCGCTTTTTTCGTGTAATCTTGATAAGCAGGAACAGCAAACGCCGATAAGATCCCAATAATCGCCACTACAATCATCAATTCAATCAGCGTAAAGCCTTTCTGATTTGTTCTTTTACTTTTGTTATTCATTGTTCTATTCCATTGTTTAGTTTATTTCAGTGCAGGCACTGGTTGATTGACAGAATAGAAGTCGGAATAGGGAAGTGGAATGAGATTCAGGTGTGGTCGCGAGTGGTTTTGTATTTATTAGTGTGGTGTTTCATATAGCGCGCAAATTTATGCGATCAGCTTAAATAACTGCTTGAAATACTGATAATTCAGGCAATAAAAAGGCACCGTTATCAACAGTGCCTTTACGGAAATTATTTATTATTCCGTCAATTACGCTTTGAATCTCATTGATAGGTCCATTGCTTTTAGGTGCTTAGTTAATGCGCCTACCGAGATGTAATCAACACCCGTTTCAGCGAACTCAGCAATGGTATCTAGAGTCACGTTGCCAGAGTTTTCTAGTGCTGCACGTCCTGCGTTGATTTTCACAGCTTCGCGCATCATGTCTGTGGTGAAGTTATCTAGCATGATGATGTCTGCGCCAGCGCTGATCGCTTGCTCTAGCTCTTCTAGGCTCTCAGTTTCCACTTCTACAGGCTTACCCGGGTTTAGCTCTTTTGCTGTTGAAATAGCTTTCTCAATACCACCACAAGCGATGATGTGGTTTTCTTTGATTAGGTAAGCATCGAAAACCCCAATACGGTGGTTGAAACCGCCGCCACAAGCGACTGCGTATTTTAGTGCGCTGCGCAGGCCAGGAATCGTTTTACGAGTATCTAACAAGCGGCACTCTGTGTGTTTGATTTTGTCTGCATAGATAGCCGTAGTAGTCGCACAACCAGATAGCGTTTGAATGAAGTTCATTGCATTGCGCTCACCCGTTAATAGCGCGCGTGCTGGACCTGTTAAGGTACAAAGTGTTTGGTTTGGTTCAACCTTGTCGCCATCTTCTACGTTCCACTCGATAGTCACTTCACCGCCCAGTTGCTTAAACACTTCATCAGCCCAAGCTTTACCACAGAATACGCCGTGCTCACGGGTAATGATGGTTGCACTGTTGACTGCGTCTGCAGGGATTAGACTTGCCGTAATATCAGCCGCTGGATCTAACGTTCCACCTAGATCTTCTTTGATGGTCTCAGCGACTGCACGAGTGATCTCTAGAGGCAGTTGCTCTTTTAAGTAGTCAAGGCGTTGGTGGCTGTTATGTGTGTTTTTCATCGCAAATCTAATCTTGAAAGGGAGTGGGAATGGAATGATACTCTTGCTTAACTTCAAATTAAAGAGGCTAGCGCGACTGCTCTATGGGCAAGGTCACATCTTATTGTGCTAGCAGAAACGAAAGTGAGACCAAGATGACGATCAGCTCTAACGGATGGTACGACAACGCTCGGCATGTTCCTTCCCCGTATTTTGATGCTCGACCGAGTGCCGACGATATCTCTCTGCTGGTGGTTCACAACATTAGTTTACCTCCGGGTCAATTTGGTGGGCCTTACATCGAACAGTTTTTTACGGGCAAACTCGACCCGAAGGAATATCCATTTTTTAAGGTGATTCACCAAATGGGCGTATCAGCGCACTGTTTGATTCGTCGCGATGGGGAAGTGGTGCAGTTCGTTTCGTTTCTTGACCGAGCTTGGCATGCTGGCCAGTCGAGCTTTGCAGGGCGTGAAAGGTGCAATGACTATTCGATTGGTATTGAACTGGAAGGTAGTGACTTTGTAGCTTATACCGAGCAGCAATACCAATCTTTGGCTCAATTAACGGAGACATTGGTGTCGAACTTCCCGCAGATTACGCGTCAGCGTATCACTGGCCATCAATACATCGCCCCGCTACGAAAGACTGACCCCGGTTTGGTTTTTGATTGGAAGAAATATCAAGGCCAACTGAGTTTCTAAATCCGAATTCACAACAAGACTCTGCTCATTGAAGGGCTCTAGATAATCAACGATGAGCATAATTGTTTGTGAATTTTTGTTGTGCTTTTGTAAAGGAAGTGGTCGGACGGGGAGCATCAATAAATCGAGAGTGTGACGAGCTTATCAAACACTCATTTATTAAAACTTATGAACAGAATTTCCACCCTAAATGTGCGCTTGGTTCGATTTTTAAACGAGTGACGCTAATCTTTCTGAAACAATTCATTTTTATCCTGAAACTTTCTAGCACGAACACTCCCCAAAAGTATTACCCCTGTAAATGGTAAGACCAATTTGGTTGCTGTTTTAAATTTCATTTGTTAAATCATGGTTAATTCACGCTGTGTTCTATGATGCAGGTCAATTTTAGGCTGGACAGTGGCGTTTTAATTATGTTAATTTCTGCCCAACTTAAAATTGGTATTACCAATTGTCAGCGAAGAAAAAGAAGAACAACAAACTATGGCTTATCAAAGGATTCGTCAGCCAAAACTCTCCGATGTTATCGAACAAGAGTTAGAAAGGTTGATAGTGGAAGGAACACTGGCTCCAGGGCAGCAGCTGCCGCCTGAGCGCGAACTGGCGAAACAGTTCGATGTGTCTCGTCCTTCGATCCGAGAAGCGATACAACGTTTAGAAGCAAAACGCTTGCTTACTCGCCGTCAAGGTGGAGGTACGTTTGTTAGCGAAAATATCTGGAAAAGCTTTTCAGATCCTTTGCTTAATTTGTTGTCGTCCCATTCTGAAACCCAACTAGACTTGTTGGAATCGCGTCATGCGATGGAAGGGATTTCGGCTTACTTCGCGGCATTGCGTGGCACTGATGAAGACTTTGCTCGAATTCAAGCATGCCAAGAAAAAATTCGCGGTGCGCAAGATAAGGGTGATATTGAAGCCGAATCTGCAGCAGTGATGGCTTTTCTTATTGCTTTAACAGAGGCAGCGCACAATGTGGTGTTATTGCACATTGTTCGTAGCTTGGCTCCGTTACTCGAACAAAACGTCTTAGAAAATTTAAAGCTGTTGCATCGTCGTAAAGACGTTGTGGAGAAAGTGAGTATACATCGAGCTAACATTGTGGATGCGATCGTTTCAGGACAGCCAGAACAGGCACGTGAAATGTCACACTCTCATTTAGCTTACATCGAAGAAACATTGCTGGATTTGACGAAGGAAGAGTCGCGCCGCGAACGTTCTCTACGTCGAATTCAACAGGGTAAATAGCCGTAATACTTCGGCTTTTTACGTGTTTAGTAGAATCCAACTAACAAAAAGGATAGATCGCCATGTCTGACATGAAGCATGACGTTGATGCTCTGGAAACTCAAGATTGGTTAGAAGCTCTTGAGTCAGTAGTACGTGAAGAAGGTGTAGAACGTGCACAGTTTTTACTAGAACAAGTTCTAGATAAAGCACGTTTAGATGGTGTTGATATGGCTACAGGCATCAACACAAACTACATCAACACAATTCCAGCAGCACAAGAGCCAGCTTACCCTGGTGACGTAACTCTTGAGCGTCGTATTCGTTCGATTATTCGCTGGAACGCAATCATGATCGTATTGCGTGCTTCTAAGAAAGACCTAGACCTTGGTGGTCACATGGCTTCTTACCAGTCAGCAGCAGCGTTCTACGAAGTATGTTTCAACCACTTCTTCCGTGCTCCAAACGAGACAGACGGTGGCGATCTAGTTTACTACCAAGGTCACATCTCTCCAGGTATCTACTCTCGTGCATTCGTTGAAGGTCGTCTAACTGAAGAACAGCTAGATAACTTCCGTCAAGAAGTTGATGGTAAAGGTATCCCTTCTTACCCGCACCCGAAACTGATGCCTGAGTTCTGGCAGTTCCCGACAGTATCTATGGGTCTTGGCCCTATCTCTGCTATCTACCAAGCGCGCTTCCTTAAGTACCTTGACGGCCGTGGCCTGAAAGAAACTTCAGCGCAACGCGTATACGCGTTCCTAGGTGACGGTGAGATGGATGAGCCAGAATCACGTGGTGCTATCTCTTTCGCTGCGCGTGAGAAGCTAGACAACCTATGTTTCCTAATCAACTGTAACCTACAGCGTCTAGACGGCCCTGTAATGGGTAACGGTAGCATCATCCAAGAACTTGAAGGCCTATTCAAAGGTGCAGGTTGGAACGTTGTTAAAGTTATCTGGGGTAGCAACTGGGATTCTCTACTAGCTAAAGACACTACTGGTAAGCTTCTTCAACTAATGAACGAAACTATCGATGGTGACTACCAAACATTCAAATCTAAAGATGGCGCATACGTACGTGAGCACTTCTTTGGTAAGTACCCAGAAACAGCTGCACTAGTTGCAGACATGACTGATGACGAAATCTTCGCTCTTAAGCGTGGTGGTCACGATTCTTCTAAACTGTTTGCTGCATTCAACAATGCTAAAGAGACAAACGGTAAGCCAACTGTAATCCTAGCTAAGACTGTTAAAGGTTACGGCATGGGTGATGCAGCTGAAGGTAAGAACATTGCACACGGTGTTAAGAAAATGGACATGACTCATGTTCAACACCTACGTGATCGCCTAGGCCTAGAAGACATCCTTTCAGATGAGAAGATCGCTGAACTTCCTTACCTGAAATTGGAAGAAGGTACGCTTGAGTACGAATACATGCACGCTCGTCGTAACGCTCTACACGGTTACACACCTGCACGTCTTCCTAAGTTTACTCAAGAGTTCAAGGTTCCTGAGCTAGACGCATTCGCACCTCTACTAGGTGAACAGAAGCGTGATATCTCTACAACTATGGCTTATGTACGTACGCTAAACATCCTTCTTAAAGATAAGAACATTGGTAAGAACATCGTTCCTATCATCTGTGATGAAGCTCGTACATTCGGTATGGAAGGTCTATTCCGTCAGGTTGGTATCTACAACCCACACGGTCAAGAATACACACCTGAAGATAAAGGCATCGTTTCTTACTACAAAGAAGCAACGTCTGGTCAAGTTCTTCAAGAAGGTATCAACGAACTAGGTTCTATGGCTTCATGGGTTGCTGCTGCAACTTCATACAGCACAAACGATCTACCGATGATCCCGTTCTACATCTACTACTCAATGTTCGGTTTCCAACGTATTGGTGACATGGCATGGCTAGCAGGCGACCAACAAGCTCGTGGCTTCCTACTAGGTGCTACTGCAGGTCGTACAACACTGAACGGTGAAGGTCTACAGCACGAAGATGGTCACTCGCACATCCAAGCGAACACTATCCCGAACTGTATCTCTTACGACCCAACGTTTGCTTACGAGCTAGCGGTAATCATGCAAGACGGTATCCGTCGCATGTACGGTCCTGAGCAAGAGAACGTTTACTACTACCTAACAGTAATGAACGAGAACTACGCAATGCCAGCAATGCCAGAAGGCGCTGAAGAAGGCATCCGTAAAGGTATCTACAAGCTTGAATCTCACGCTGGTGCTAAGGGCAAAGTTCAACTAATGAGCTCTGGTACTATCATGAACGAAGCGCGTAAAGCGGCTGAAATTCTAAGCGAAGAGTACGGCGTAGCATCTGACGTATTCTCTGTAACGTCGTTCAACGAACTAACTCGTGACGGCCAAGCGGTAGAGCGTGACAACATGCTTCACCCAGAAGCTGAAGAGAAAGTACCGTACATCACGACTGTTCTTGGTAAAGAACCTGCAATCGCAGTGACTGACTACATGAAGAACTACGCTGAGCAAGTACGTGCGTACATGCCAACTGAGTCTTACAAAGTACTTGGTACAGATGGTTTCGGCCGTTCTGACAGCCGTGCAAACCTACGTCGTCACTTCGAAGTTAACGCTGGCTACATTGTAGTTGCAGCTCTAACTGAACTGGCTAAACGTGGTGACATCGAGAAATCTGTAGTTGTTGAAGCAATTGCTAAATTCGATATCGACACTGAAAAAACTAACCCGCAATACGCATAAGACTGGCATTAAGGTAGGTAAATACAATGACAATCGAAATTAATGTACCAGACATCGGTGCTGACGAGGTTGAAGTAACTGAGATTCTTGTAAACGTTGGCGACAAGGTTGAAGAAGAGCAGTCACTGATCACTGTTGAAGGCGACAAAGCTTCAATGGAAGTTCCTGCGTCTCAAGCGGGTATCGTTAAAGAAATCAAAGTAGCGGAAGGCGATTCTGTTTCTACTGGTTCTCTTATCATGATCTTTGAAGAGGCAGGCTCTCCTGCGGAAGGTGCTGCAGCAGCACCGGCTGCGCCAGCAGTTGAAGCGGCGGCACCAGTTGCTGCAGCTCCTGCAGCGGCAGCTGAGCTTAAAGAAGTTCACGTACCAGATATCGGCGGTGATGAAGTTGAAGTAACTGAAATTATGGTTGCTATCGGTGACGCAGTAGAAGAAGAGCAATCTCTTCTTACTGTTGAAGGCGACAAGGCTTCAATGGAAGTTCCTGCACCATTCGCTGGTATCGTTAAAGAAATCAAGATCGCTTCTGGTGATTCAGTTTCTACTGGTTCTCTAGTAATGATTTTCTCTGTAGAAACAGGTGAAGTAGCGGGCTCTGGCGCTCCAGTTGCAGCAGCTCCTGCTCCAGCGGCTGCACCAGTTGCAGCGGCTCCAGCAGCATCAGCTGAAAAAGAAGTAAACGTTCCTGATATCGGTGGTGACGAAGTAGAAGTTACTGAAATCATGGTAGCGGTTGGCGATACAGTAGAAGAAGAGCAATCTCTAATTACTGTTGAAGGCGACAAAGCTTCAATGGAAGTTCCTGCACCATTCGCTGGTACAGTAAAAGAGATCAAGATTGCAGCTGGCGACAAAGTGTCAACTGGCTCTCTAATCATGACTTTCGTCGTGGCCGGCACTCCGGTTGAAGGCGCAGCTCTTGCTCCTGTTGCAGCACCTGCACAAGCAGCAGCTCCAGCGGCGGCACCTGCTCCTAAAGCAGAAGCACCTGCAGCAGCAGCTGGCGACTTCCAAGAGAACGGTGACTACGCGCACGCTTCTCCAGTAGTTCGTCGTCTAGCTCGTGAATTTGGCGTTAACCTTTCTAAGGTTAAAGGTACTGGTCGTAAGAGCCGTATCCTTAAAGAAGACGTTCAGTCTTACGTTAAAGATGCACTTAAGCGTCTTGAGTCTGGTGCAGCTGCATCTGGCAAAGGCGGCGACGGTTCTGCTCTTGGTCTACTACCATGGCCAAAAGTTGACTTCAGCAAGTTCGGCGAAACTGAAGTTCAGAAGCTTTCTAAGATTAAGAAGATCTCTGGTGCTAACCTGCACCGTAACTGGGTAATGATCCCTCACGTTACACAATGGGACAACGCAGACATCACTGAGCTAGAAGCATTCCGTAAAGAACAGAACGCAATCGAAGCGAAGAAAGACACTGGCATGAAGATCACTCCACTTGTGTTCATCATGAAAGCTGTTGCTAAAGCGCTAGAAGCATTCCCAGCGTTTAACTCTTCTCTTTCTGAAGATGGCGAAAGCATCATTCTTAAGAAGTATGTAAACGTGGGTATCGCTGTTGATACACCAAACGGTCTAGTTGTTCCTGTCTTCAAAGACGTGAACAAGAAAGGCATTTACGAGCTATCTGAAGAGCTAATGGCTGTTTCTAAGAAAGCACGTTCTGGTAAGCTAACAGCGGCAGACATGCAAGGCGGTTGTTTCACAATCTCTAGCCTTGGTGGTATTGGCGGTACTGCATTTACTCCAATCGTAAATGCTCCAGAAGTAGGTATCCTAGGTGTATCTAAGTCTGAAATTAAGCCAGTTTGGAATGGTAAAGAGTTCCAACCACGTCTACAGCTTCCACTGTCTCTATCATACGACCACCGTGTGATCGATGGTGCTGAAGGTGCACGCTTCATTACTTTCCTAAACAGCGCACTATCTGACATTCGTCGTCTAGTACTGTAATTGAGAAAGTAATTATTAAGGTGACTTTCGGGTCACCTTAATTCTTTATATAAAGACTATTTTTAGAGAACAGTTTCCTGCATTTCTCATAATCTGATGGGGAATTGTTGTCTAGCTCACAGGCTAACTTAAAGCTACTTTCACACTGTTAACATCTCTGTAAAATGTTTCCTGTTTGAAAGCCCAATAATTTTAAGAACATCTACTCAGCCTGTTAGGGATAATGACTACAAGAGGTCACAATGAGCAAAGAAATTAAAGCCCAAGTTGTTGTACTTGGTTCAGGTCCTGCTGGTTACTCAGCGGCATTCCGTTGTGCGGATTTAGGTCTAGAAACAGTACTAGTTGAACGTTACAGCACTCTTGGTGGTGTATGTCTAAACGTTGGTTGTATTCCATCAAAAGCACTTCTTCACGTTTCTAAAGTAATCGAAGAAGCTAAAGCGATGGCAGAGCACGGCGTTGTATTCGGCGAGCCACAAACGGACATCAACAAGATCCGTATCTGGAAAGAAAAAGTAGTTGATCAACTAACTGGCGGTCTTGGCGGTATGGCTAAGATGCGTAACGTTACTGTTGTTAACGGTTTCGGTAAGTTCACTGGTCCTAACAGCATTCTTGTTGAAGGCGAAGGCGAAGCAACAACTGTTAACTTCGACAACGCAATCATTGCTGCGGGTTCTCGCCCAATCAAACTTCCTTTCATCCCACATGAAGACCCACGTATTTGGGATTCTACGGATGCACTAGAACTAAACGAAGTACCTGAAAAACTGCTTATCATGGGCGGCGGTATCATCGGTCTTGAGATGGGTACGGTTTACCACTCTCTAGGTTCTAAAGTTGAAGTTGTAGAGATGTTCGATCAAGTTATCCCTGCTGCGGATAAAGACATCGTTAAAGTTTTCACTAAGCGCATTAAGAACAAGTTCAAGCTAATGCTTGAAACTAAAGTGACTGCTGTTGAAGCAAAAGAAGACGGTATCTACGTTTCAATGGAAGGCAAAAAAGCACCAGCTGAAGCTGAACGCTACGATGCTGTTCTTGTTGCTATCGGTCGTGTTCCAAACGGTGCACTTATCGACGCTGAAAAAGCGGGTATCGAAGTTGATGAGCGTGGTTTCATCAATGTTGATAAGCAAATGCGTACTAACGTTCCTCACATCCACGCGATCGGTGATGTTGTTGGTCAACCAATGCTTGCTCACAAAGGTGTGCATGAAGGTCACGTAGCTGCTGAAGTTATCTCTGGTAAGAAGCACTACTTCGACCCTAAAGTAATCCCATCAATTGCGTACACTGAGCCAGAAGTTGCTTGGGTAGGTAAGACTGAGAAAGAAGCGAAAGCTGAAGGCATCAATTACGAAGTTGCTACTTTCCCTTGGGCTGCTTCTGGTCGTGCAATCGCTTCTGACTGTGCAGACGGCGTGACTAAGATGATCTTCGATAAAGATACTCATCGCGTAATCGGTGGTGCTGTTGTTGGTACTAACGGTGGTGAACTTCTTGGCGAAATCGGCCTAGCAATCGAAATGGGTTGTGATGCAGAAGATATCGCTCTTACTATCCACGCTCACCCAACTCTACACGAGTCTGTTGGTCTAGCTGCGGAAGTATTCGAAGGTTCAATCACTGACCTTCCAAACAAAAAAGCAGTGAAAAAGAAGAAGTAATTCTTTCTTAGTCACTCGCTAATGTTTTTAAAAGCCGCTGATTTGTGAACTGACCCCCAATAGTTGGACACCAATTATTGGGGGTCTTTTTATGTCCAA
>NZ_JBFSUL010000058.1:0-32765 GCF_041467395.1 Vibrio sp. 10N.247.310.98
ACTTCTTCTTGAAGATAAAAGCGGCTTTCCCCGGAAAGCCGCGATGAACCTTTTTAATTTGTATAACTTATTCGTATCTAAGCGATTGAATGGAGTCCAACCGGATGCATTACTATCGATACCAACTATTCTTCAACATCGAATACAACGTTGTAGTTTTCGGTATAGGTGCAGTTTGGCTGGCGGCTACAAGTGAAGAAGCGTCGGCCTTTGTAATCGCCTTGGCTTGCCAGTTTGATGATCATTGGGCTACCACACTTCTTACAAAATCGCACTTCTTTTGATGGCTCGATTAAATCGATGTGTGCTGCCAGTAACCTCTTCAAACGGCTCACTTGGTAGCTGTGTTTAATAGATGCACCAATCAGAGGTAAACCTGCCGATTTACACACGTGAATTAGTAGCTTTTCGCGATCGACTTTCCCTTTATTGAGCTCTTTGCCGTTATCAAGTTCGATAATAACGCGGGGCTCTAGCGTTCGCGGGTCGCAAACAACAAAGTCGAAGTAACTACGTGAGATCTTGTTGTTGGCGATAAACCAATTCTTCTTATTGTTCGTCTTAGCAGGAACAAGTACGTTCGACATGCTGACTTTAGCAAACACTTCCCCATGGTTGCCCACAGCTGATTTTAGCGCATTATAGAATGTCGCCTGTTGCGCCGACATCAACGCGCCTTTCTTCTGATAAGCGTGGTCTTTGGTGTCATCGTGTTTCACCACATACTTTTGAATAAAGTAAAAGAACACAACCAGAACAATTACAACGATAAAGATATTAGTCATTTTCCAACACAATCAAGTCTGTATAGGGATTAAGAGAGTAGCTAGCGTATGTAGAAAAGCATCACCTGGCAAGCAAAAGAGCGAGAGTCGCCAACCAGAATCACGACCTTTGAGCGCAGTGCCCAACGAGAGGTCGCTCCTTCGCTAGACACACCTCTCTTATTTTGATAATTAAATCATCAATTACACTCTAGATTGACTTAGATCAATTTACCTAGATTTGTGATCAACTAGCCTGAAAAACGTTAGGCAAATGTTAATAAGGAAATTGATATGGAACTTAAACAAGACCCAAGATGTTATACCGACGTATGTGTAGATGGTAAATGGTTCCACTATGACCACTGCGGAACCCAAGCCTACATGTTAAAGGGAGGAGCTTCGGCTGTGATTGAACTCGCTAGCGAACCAGCGACAGAAGGCGAATTGGTTGAAATGCTTCAAGGCGTCGCTAAGTAACCCACCAAGCCAAATCACAGTATGAATTAAGCGAATAAGAGTAAATAGCCGTATTAGTTCAGATAAGCACTCTTATTCGCTTAGTTATTGAAGTTCAGGTTTCTTGATTGCAGGGGATTAACTAAGTTTAGGAACTCAAATGATAACGACTTTATTGCGCCCTGACTGCTTAGCTTGATACAAAGCATCGTCTGCCGATTTCAAGTGTTTCTTATAGGTACGGCTATTCAACTGTTGCTCCGTTAGATGAGTCGTCGCACCAATCGATGTGGTTAATTCTAATGGGCCAGAATGCGTTTCAATCGCTCGGTCAGCGATCGCTTGCCTTATAAGCTTAAGCTCTTTATTAGGATCTTGATTCCCAGCCAGCAACAAAACAAACTCTTCCCCACCCCATCTTGCCACTACATCGTTTGTTGATAAGATTTTCTCTAAACGCTTAGCGACTTCCACCAGCACTTGGTCACCAATATCATGGCCATAAGTGTCATTAACTTGTTTGAAGCGGTCTAAATCTAGAATAGCGAGCGTATACCCAAACGACGACAAATGATGTGGCATCGGCTGAGTTAACCGTTGCTCTAAGTAACGCCTATTGTATAAGCCTGTCAGTTCGCATCTTGTTGATTGCTTAAGTAGTTCTTTGTTGGTCTTCTGGATCGAGCGTAACCTTATCAATAGTAACGTGGCGCTTATCATCACCATGATACCCAAAGCGACGACGATTCGATTCCGTAATTGCTGCTTATCTAATGTCAGCTCACCCAACTCTTTTTCTGCGTTAAGCAGTTCGTTTTCTTGAGCTAATGATGCCGTAGCGAAATCTTGCTCTAGTAAAAAGATATCACTCTGGCGCTTATCAAATAGCAGCGCTTTGTTGCCCTTGTAATAGAGTTTGAAGTAACGAAGTGCGTTCTCGCTGTCGCCTCTCGAATCATAGTATTCAGCAAGTGTTCTTAAGCCGAGGACCTTCCAGCTGCGAGTCCCCACAACATCGAACATTGCAGACGATCGCTTTAGATCAGCAAAAACAAAATTATCTCGGTTCAAACCAATGTTCGCTAAGGCTCTATTTAGGTAACACTGCCCCAATTGAAGTGTGTATTTGTCCACGCCTGGGTATCTAAGACACAAGTTTGCGACTTGTCGTGCTGACTCAAAGTTCTTTTCCGCCAACAACACATCACTCTCTGCTTTTAATAGGATGATTTTGTATCGTTCACTCACGTTATCGCCATTTAGCTTAGCCGCACTTTGATATGCTTCTCGGCCTTTGACTAAATCACCACTGCGCAGATAAGCAAAAGACTCATTCACATGCAGCACGCCGATGGTAGACGCTTCGAGTAGTCCACTCTTGTAATAGAGCTTTTTGGCTATTTTAATCAGCTTGAGCGCTTTAGGCCAGTCTTCCAAATAGATATAAAGCAGTGCCATATTTGACACTAACTTGCTGTTGTAGATGTGATGAGGGTACTTCTTACCAAGGTCTAAACCTTTATGGAAAAAGTATTGAGCTTCAGGAAAGTCATTGCGGATGTTATTGATGACACCAGCCGTGTTATAGGCCTTAATCAACAACTCTTCATAGTGAAGCGATTCTGCGATATCTATCGCAGCTCTGATTTGGATTTCAGATTCCGCTAGCTCACCCGTACTGATGTATTCGATCGCTAATTCAACGAGAGATTGGGCCTTTAACCAACCCATATGTTCGTGTTGTGCGAGTGCTTTAATCTGCCTGACGTATTCGGAAACCGCTTCGGTATCCAACTTATGTTGCGCGAGGTTGGACAAAATCATCAATTCGTAAGCACGATAGATGGCTTTATCTTGGTCTGGGAACTTGGCTTGGAGAGCCTCAAGTTGTTGGGAAGCTAAATTAGGGTCACCGCGAGATACATCGAGAATATCGATCAACGCAGATCCATATTGAGAGAGTGATAACTCTTTCTCTGGACTATAAACACTCGGGTTTTCAGGGCGAATATGCTTTAAATCGTCGTCATAAGTTGGATAGAGCAAATACAGCCCCAGCACAATACTCATCAGCACCACGAAAAGGAATGAACCTAACACATTGTTTCTATTCATTTATCAGGGCCATTATTGATTGAATTCCAATTTTATTGACGTTTTTTTAAGAGCGGTCAAACATTATACCCGACAGATATACAGATTAAAATCCTGCGCACTGGTGGATCTGAATTGGGTTTTTCTCATTAATTAGAATAATCAGGCAACTTTCTTGATTTAACTCAGACAATCATCTACCTCATTGGCGTTATAGTGATTTTCCTGTTCCTACCTCCGCGGCTTCTTTTTGAACAAGCGGAAGCATAATGAGAATTAACAATGACCCAAATTAATGAACAACGTCTTGTAGAACATTTCTGCGATCTAGTGAAAATTGATAGTGAATCTCGTAACGAAAAAGCGATTGCTGAAGCTTTGGCTGAGCAACTCGGTGAACTAGGTTTTGAAGTTCACAAACTGGCGGTTCCTGAAGAAGTGTCTAATGGTTTCAACATCTACGCTCGTCTAGATGGCACTCTTCCAGGTAGCACAGTGTTCAGCTGCCACATGGACACAGTAACGCCAGGCATCGGCATTGAGCCAATCATCGAAGACGGTATCATCCGTTCAAAAGGCAACACAATTCTAGGTGGTGACGACAAGTCTGGTATCGCAGCTATCATGGAAGCGGTTCGTTGCATTAAAGCTGAAGGACAAGAGCACAAAACTATCGAGATTGCATTTACTGTATTCGAAGAAGGCGGTCTGTTCGGCTCTTTGAACTTCGATATGTCTTACATTCAATCTGAGCACGCAATCGTACTTGATACAGGCGGTCCAATTGGCACTATCGTAAACGCAGCGCCTGGCCAGCAGAAGATTGTTGCTAAAATCAAAGGTCGCCCTGCTCACGCTGGTTTAGCACCAGAAGAAGGCATCAGCGCAATTCAAGTTGCTGCAGACGCTATCACTAAGATGAACCTACTTCGTATCGATGAAGAAACGACAGCAAACGTTGGTATTGTTGAAGGTGGTCAAGCAACTAACATCGTAATGCCAGAGCTTAAAGTCGTGGCTGAAGCACGTTCTCTAAACGGCGAAAAGCTAACGGCTCAAGTTGAACATATGATCTCTACATTCCAAGAAAGTGCTAAGCAGTTCGGCGCTGAAGTAGAAATCGAATCAACTCGTGCTTACGATGCATTCGTTATTGCAGACGATCATCCGCACATTCTTTCTATCAAATCGGCGTTTGAGAAGCTTGGCGTCACAGCGAACACTAAACGCACTGGCGGCGGTAGCGATGCAAACAACTTCAACGCAAAAGGCCTGACTACAGTTAACCTTTCTACTGGTATGGCGAAAGTTCACACCACTGAAGAGTACATTGCAGTGAAAGACATGGTCGCAATCACTGAGTTTGTTGTGGCTTACGTAACGCAATAATCGAATCCATTAGTTAGGTAGTCACTTCTATCTAGCACAATGAAAAAAGCCGAGACATCATCACGATGCTCGGCTTTTTGTTGTTTAGGTGAACATAGAAGGTCGAACCTAAAACCCTCTACGCTTCCAGAATTGGCCTTCGTCTTTTGCTACTAGGTCGAATGTCTTGTCGGCGATGATGTTGCCTTTTAGCTCAACCGTCATGCGCCACTTTCCTAGCTTGTTCGAGACAGGAGCCCAGATAGTGTCACCTAAGTAGAAATCCCAGTCATTGTTACCGACATACTCCTCACCACCAAACGGTTCGAGCACTTCACCTTTGTCTGTGGTGATGTTTGGGTGATAAATGCAGTAACGGATCTTCTCACCTTTGGCTTTTTTGATATTCAGGATATAGCCAAACTCTACGTCGATTTCAGCATCAACGGTGGTGGTGAACTCTTGGATTTTTGGAAGATCTTTAGATTTTGAATCCCATGTGGAATAGATACCATAAGAAGTCATGTCGACCACAACAGAGCGCTTTGCCATTTCAATCGTTACCTTGAAGTTGTTCTATTAATTTAATTCTATTTGCCATTCAGCCACGCAAGCAGAAGAAGAACGAGGCTATTCTTGCCAGTCTTTCGCCATACGCTTAATTACTGAAGGTTCAATGTCGTGAATAGTGCCATATTGCTCTCGGCACACTTCGATAATTAATTCTGCTTTATATTTGAGTGCAAGTTGGCGGTAGGCTTTCATTTCCCAATGCTTAATAAAGGTATTCGAAACAACCACATCAAACCCTTGCTTTAAGCCGTTTTCAGCTGTGTTTTGACACCACTCATGAGCTTGTTGCAGCTGCCTAGGATCAAAATGGTACTCACCTTGCTCATTCACATAATACATATCGGCTTCGACATGCAATGCATCGTAGGTTTTTGCTTTTGTTGATTTGCCAGAACCGGGCAACCCTCGAATGAGTATTAACTTCATCTGTCACTGTACAGGCTAATTTGAAAACATGAGTTTATCGTAAATAGTAACGAGTTGCTCTGATAACTGCCTCTGCTCAGCATCCGAAAACCAACTACTTAAACACGACTCAGATAATCACTGAATACAATGAGACTCCCCTCGAAATGCGGGGATTGCTTCTGATAGAAAACACAAATAATTTACATCTAGCCATTTTGCATATCGACAAGCGTATCAAACTACTATAGATTTAGATGTATAGACGTCTACATATCTAGCTTAGGGAGAAAGCTGTGCCTATTCGCATTCCAGACCAATTGCCAGCATCCGATGTTCTTCGTGAAGAAAACATCTTCGTTATGCCGTTATCAAGAGCATCGACACAGGAAATTCGTCCACTTCGAGTCTTGATCCTCAACCTAATGCCGAAGAAGATTGAAACTGAAACTCAATTTTTACGCCTACTATCGAACAGCCCATTGCAAGTGGATGTAGAGCTGCTGCGCATTGATGACCGACCAAGTAAAAACACACCGACTGAACACCTTGATAACTTCTACCGCCAATTTGAAATGGTCAAAGAAAGAAACTTTGATGGATTGATCATCACTGGTGCGCCGCTTGGCTTGGTTCAATTTGAAGATGTGATCTACTGGGATCACCTGAAAACCATCATGGAATGGGCAAACAAGCACGTTACTTCAACGCTATACGTGTGTTGGGCAGCTCAGGCTGGTTTGAAATTACTCTATGATTTGCCAAAACGCACTCGTAAAGAGAAGCTGTCTGGTGTTTACAACCACGAGATACATAACCCATACCACCCTATTTTACGTGGCTTCGACGATACATTCTTGGCTCCGCACTCTCGCTATGCGGACTTCTCTCAAGAGTACTTAGCGGAACATACTGACCTTGATGTTCTTGCAACTTCTGATGTTGCAGGCGTATACCTAGCAGCAACCAAAGATAAGCGAAACGTGTTTGTAACGGGTCACCCTGAGTACGACTCTCACACACTTCACAATGAGTACATTCGAGATTTGGGTGAAGGCATGGAGCCTGTGATACCAATCAACTACTACCCGAATAACAATCCAGACAACAAACCGGTTGCAAGCTGGCGCAGCCACGGACACTTGTTGTTCTCAAACTGGCTAAACTACTGCGTTTACCAACAAACGCCTTACGATCTGGATCATTTCAGCGAAGACAACTTTACCAAAGACGATTAAGTTCTTTCTTCCGATTCACAAACACATAAACCGTGTTCAGTATGTTGTTGATAAAACGACGAATTGGACGCGGTTTTTTTATGGTGTGTGGGTCGCATTCCATGATAGATTTACGACTTCAATGGGTTTGATTTCATATGATGGGTTGGTGTTCATAAGGAGCTTCACATGCCTGCCAAGCCATCATTTTCAAATCCGATTTCGTTGTCCCGCCCTCTTTCGTTATCAAGTGTGGTACTACTTGCCTCGCTTTCCTTGGCCGGTTGTGTCTCTGTCACTGAAGGACCGCCAAAGATTGAAAGTGATCCTATCGCGATGTCTGAATCTCGAATCGAATTAGGTTTGGGCTATATGGGACAAGGCAATATGGTGAGAGCGCGTGAAAACCTTGAGCTCGCGATTAAACACGCACCTAGCTACTACCGTGCTCGGCTTTCAATGGCGCATTACTACGAACAAGTGGGTGAAGTAGATGAAGCGAGAAGCACTTACCGCAAAGCACTCAGTCTTGATTCAAGAAATGGCAATGTATTGAACAACTACGGTACCTTCTTGTGTAAACAGGGCGAATACGAACAAGCCGATAATTACTTCAATCGCGCCATCGACCAACCCTACTACTACTTGGTGTCTGCAAGTTATGAAAACGCCGCGTTTTGCGCATTTAAGGCTGGCAATACCGACCAAGCGAAGTACTACTTCAGCAGAGCGATTGACCACGATCCAAACCGCGTAAAATCGATACTACAGTTATCAAAAATTGAAGTGAGTGACGCCGATTACAATGACGCTCGAATCCGTTTATTCAAATTCCACCAGCGTTATGGCTATCAAATTCCATCGCTTAAAATCTTGGTCGATCTCGAAAACAAAGCAGGTAACAAAGCTCTAGAGCAGAAATATCAGAGTAAGTTAGATGAGTTGCTTTCTGCTTAGGTTATATGCAAAACACAAAAAAAACGGGCTTGTTGCGTTAACAACAAGCCCGTCCGTATTTCAGCTTAATATCTTAACTAAGTGCAGCCGCTATTTTAGCGCGATCCACTCTTGTCTTTGCTCATCGTCCATAAAGGTCCATGCGATAAAGCGACTTACCTTCTGGCCTTGTGACATCTCGACGACTTTCACTTGTTTAGCTCTAAGCTTGCCAAGCTCTGAACGAACCATATCGACGTTATCTTTCTTAGAAATCAATGTCGTAAACCACAAAACTTGAGTAGCAAAAAGTTGACTCTCTCTCGCCATCTTCATAATGAAAGCGGCTTCACCACCTGGGCACCAAAGCTCGGCTTTTTGACCACCAAAGTTTAAGGTTGGTTTATCTTGCTTAGTTGATTTATCTAACTTAACTGGCTTCTTATTCATTTCTGGCTTGAACGACTGACCGGCTTTCTTAGCACGGTTCGCCGCTAGATTATCCAGTTTACGTTGTGACCCCTTTTCAGCCTCTTCAAGAGAGCTGTGGAATGGCGGGTTACAAATAGTGACATCGTAACGTTCATTATCCTTAATCACGCCCTTAAAGATAGATTCAGAGTCAGCTTGTAGGCGAGCGCGGATCTTACCTTTTAGATTAGGGTTGCTTTCCGCTATGAAGTTCGCTGTTTTGATGGAGACTGAATCAACATCTGTCCCTGTACAACGCCACTTATACTCTGTCGCACCAATGATTGGGTAGATACAGTTTGCACCGACACCAATATCTAATGCTTTCACAGACGCGTGGTTATAGGGTTCACCTTGGCCATCGCTATTAAGGATGTCGGCCACTCTGTGAATGTAGTCTGCACGACCAGGAATTGGCGGGCACAAGTAACCAGCAGGAATATCCCAATGTTTAACGCCATAGTGATGCGCCAACAAAGCTTTGTTGAGTAGCTTAACGGCCAATGGATCAGAGAAATTAATGGTGTCTTCGCCAACCGGATTCTTGATCAGATGCTCTTTTAGCTCAGGCAAAGCTGCAACTAGTAACTCGAAGTTATAGCGGCCAGTGTGCTGGTTTCTTGGGTGTAATCCACCTTGAGGTTTTTCAGCCGAGCGTCTTTTCTGAGCTGCGTTCTTGTTAAAAGCCGTTTTATTGAAAGAACCCTTATTCGATGATCCTTTATTTGCACCCTGCTTCCCTTTACTGTCTTTTGCAAAAGGTCGCTTTGCTTTGTTATTGCCCGCGCCTTTAGGTGCACTATTCTTGCGGCTTTTATCAGATGTGTTCTTTGTAGAAATACGCTTGTCGCTGCTTGGCTTAGCTGTACTTGGCTTAACATCAGCTTGGTTGTCTTTTGTTTTTGCTGATGAAGTGCTGTTTTTCGACAGGCTTAGCGTCGTTCTATTTTGTGATTGGCTCATTGGGCTACTTCTTTAAATCTAAATACATCATGAATAAACGGGCATCCAACTCAAGTTGATGATATTCCGGTTCCATGTGACAGCATAGTTGGTAAAAGGCTTTGTCGTGCTCTTTCTCTTTGATATGCGCCAGTTCGTGTACCACCAGCATTCTTAGCAAAGGTTCTGGTGCATTTTTAAAAACACTGGCGATACGAATTTCATTCTTTGATTTGATCTTTCCACCGTGATTCTTAGCAACGTAAGAATGCAGACCTAACGCATTATTGATTAGGTGTATCTTGCCGTCGTAAATCACTTTGCTGATCGGTGGTGTTTTTTTCATGTAGCGATTTTTTATCTCAATCGCATAGTCAAACAGGGCTTTCTCGCTTTTTATTTCATGATTCTTTGGGTAGCGAGCTTCAAACCAAGGCACCAATTTACCCGACTCTACAAGTTGAGTAACAGGATCAAGAATGTGCTTAGGATAGCCTTGAATATAGCGTAAAGAAGGATGCATGCTGAAAGACCGTACAAGTTACACCACGACAATACGTTGTGGTCTTGAAAATTGAGCCGCATAGTGTAACTGATCACACTTTTCTAATCACCTAGGATTCGTTACACTTTAGCGAGATTCACCAAGAGAATGAAAAAATGAAACGTGTTGTATTGTACGTCGCAGACAAATGCCCGCACTGTAAAGATGCCCAAAGGTATTTAGACTCTAAGAAAATTGTTTACCGCCTGACGAATGCAAAGATGCAGCGTGGCCGTAAAGAATTGCAAGCAATGGGTGCTCGTTCTATCCCCGTGCTTAAAATCGGCGATCAAGTGATGGTCGGCTGGAATCAGAAAAACTTCGATAAGATGTATAACTCAAAGAACACCTAACGTGCTCTGAGCCAGTCATACTTCTATACAACAAAACCCGAATATCCAATCTAGGATGTTCGGGCTTTGTTTATTTAAATCTTACTAAATCACACATACCGCTTAACGAAATCAATAAAGGTTCGGTCTGCTTTTGACAGATACCCTTCCTTTCTCCACGCCAAAGATAGGTTCAGTTTCACAGGGTCTTTAAATGGCACGCCTACGACATCTTCCTCGTATTCTGTCACCAAGCTAAGCAACGCGGTGATGGCAAACTCTCGCTTCACGATAGAAAGAATCATTGGCAATAAATTGGTTTCGAACGCAATGGTCATATCGAGATTGTACTTCTTACAAGTCGCATCGATAAAATCGCGGTGGAAGTAGCCCGATTTGAACATGATCAGCTCTTGAGCAAAAAATTCTTCAAAGGTGATGGATGGTTGCGTTGCCAGTGGGTGATCTTTGCCAACTACAGCTAACATTTCTGAGCTTAACAGATGATCCGTTTCCAAATCATCTGGAACGTTCTCATGATTAATTACGCCAATATCGAGTTCGCCGTTTAACAGCATTTCACGAATCGATGCGGTGCCAGCATCAATCAAGGTCAACTTTAGGTTTGGGTATTGGCTTTTAAATGCCATCACTACTTGGGGGAAAAAGTAACTGCCCATCATACTTGGAGCGCCTAATCGAACCTCGCCTTTTTCTAGCCCCTTTAGTTCATTCATCGCGAGCTGAGCATCATCAAACTGCTGGGCGATTCGCTTTGCATGCTCAAACAGTACTTTGCCCTCCTCCGTTAAAGTGACGGATTTATCGCCTCGACGAAATAGAATCAACTCTAGTGTCTGTTCTAGTTTTTTAATGGAGATACTCAATGCAGGCTGTGCGATATGCAGCGCTTTGGCCGCCTGGGTGAAGTTACCAAACTGAGCAACAGCCAGAAAATGTCGAAGTGGTTTTGATTCAAGCATGGCGATATATTTAATATATAGAGGTGATATTTTTAATATATTTCTTTAATCACACCTGTACTGATAACTTGTTCACAAATAGCTTACTAACTCGCGCAGGCACAACGTAAATGTTTGATAAAGGCAGTCCTCAATACAAACGTATCACTCAATCATTGGCGATTGGTTCATTTATCATTTTCTGTAACCTTTACCTCTTTCAGCCTATCTTGCCGCACATGGCGGAGCACTTCCAAGTATCTGAAACTCAGATCAACTGGTTATTTGCTGCTACAACACTCGGCCTTTCGATTAGCTTGGTACCTTGGGCAATTGCCTCTGAAACCTTTGGTCGTAAACCCATTATTCTGTTCAGTCTGTTCGCTATCCCATTAATAGGGTTAAGCATGGTGTTCACGACTACCTTGTTGCAACTCGTTATTGCCCGCGCATTTATGGGCATCGCTGTGGCGGCGTTTGCTGGTGTGGCGGTTGCCTATATGGTTGAGGAGTTAACACCCAAAGCCTTTGCTGTCGCGATTGGAGGTTATATTGCGGCCAACTCATTGGGTGGAATCTTCGGACGTGTATTAGGCGGCTTAATTACAGACTATTTCGATTGGCATGCAACTGTACTGTTTTTCGTTGTCGGTTCATTGCTTGGTGCACTCTTTATTGCCTATCGCCTACCTGACCAACAGAACTTCAAACCTCAAAAAGGGCTGTTCTTTCATCACAACCGCTCCGTTGTAATGCACTTAAGAAACCGCACACTGTGGCTTGCCATGTTGATTGGTGGTGCTAACTTCGCGCTGTTTGTTAACCTGTACTCTGTAATGGGCTTTAGGCTAGTATCCGAACCTCACTCGGTACCCGTTGGTTTAGCTTCACTGATATTCCTATGTTACTTGGCCGGTACGGTCAGCTCTAAGCTCTCCAACAAATGGACACTTCGCTTTGATCCGTTAAACGGAATTTTGATGGGCGTGTGCATTAGCTTAATTGGAATGCTGGTTTCTGCGGTCGATAAAGTCCCGTTCATGTTAGCTGGCTTGTTATTGATTAGTGGCGGTGCGTTCTTTGCCCACACTCTTGCCTACTCTTGGGTGAGTCAAAAAGCACCGAGCGCTAAGGCGACAGCGACCGCGCTCTATCTGGTTCACTATTATATTGGCGGTAGTTTAGGTGGATTCTTGCTTTTATATTGCTGGCAACTGTTCGGTTGGAATGGCGTGATTGCAGGTGGTTCAATCTTCTATGTCGCGATATTTGCTTGGGTCTATCAGTTGAAACAGCTACAAGTATCGACTTCCAAACTCGCACAAGCATAACTACGACTGAGTTTGTAACTCAATTATTGCTTTTGATTAACGTCCGTTCTGATATCCTACGCAAAATTTCATTTCGGAACCTGTTATGTCGAACACTCAAAGCACAGATATTCAAACCATCCACGACCAAGTTAAACAATGGTTAGATGATGTCGTTATTGGCCTAAACCTGTGCCCATTCGCAGCCAAGCCACAACGTAATAAACAGATTAAGATCTTTGTGAGTGAAGCGAATACGGAAGAAGCGTTACTGGAAGACATCATGACGCATTTCGTAGAGTTAGATAATACGCCAGTTGCTGAATTAGAGACGACTTTAGTGGTGGTTCCCAACATGCTGCAAGACTTCTTCGACTACAACATGTTCATTGATTGGGTTGAAGCGTTGATCAAACAGCAAGACTGGGAAGGCGTTTACCAAGTGGCAACCTTCCATCCTGACTATTGCTTTGGTGGTGCGGATCCAGAAGACGATGAAAACCTAACGAATCGCTCTCCATACCCTGTTTACCATTTGATTCGTGAAGCAAGCATGGAAAAGGTACTGAAGCACTACCCTAACCCTGAAGCGATCCCAGACACCAACATCGCAAGAGTTGAGTCTTTAACGCCAGAAGAACGCCGTCAACTGTTCCCTTACTTGTTTAGTTAATAGTTCAGTTAATCGCTAACATGATGGCTCATATTCCTGAGCGCTCTTGATGATATGGACGAGAAATGAACTGATCTCGTCCATTTTGTTTCGCAATGTACAGACACTCATCGGCAACTTTGATGAGCTTATCTAACGCCGACATCCTTTCCCCTTTGGTATCCCCTGTACTCAACTCAAAATGACACGCACCAATTGATATAGTGACAGGCTTTCGATCCAGTGTGATTTTCTTCATCTCTTGCAAAAGAGTCATGAACTTATCTTCAACATAATTTGGTGTTTTATTTGGATACCAAAGAATGAACTCTTCACCACCAAAACGCGCCACAAACTCACCCTTTTGAGTGTTATTGTTCAGCACGCTCGCCACTTTCTTTAATACAACATCGCCCATTTGGTGACCGTAAATGTCGTTAACCTGTTTAAAGAAGTCGATGTCGACAACCGCCAAGGTTCCCTTTCCTAAAGAGCCTTTTAACTGCTCGACTTCCGCATTCAACGTTTTAAACAAGCAACGTCTATTTGGCAAGTGTGTCAGAGGATCATACAGAGCTTGATACTCCAATTTCTCATTCAACTCTTTGAGTTTTCGTTCTTGCTGCCTTCTAACCAGCTCCACTTCGATCCATGATGCCATTAGTCTCATCACGTCGACATCGAACTCTTTGAACTCACGATGATAGGGTGCTGGGCTTGAAAAGTTTAAGGTGCCATAAAGCTCATCATTAACGAAAATGGGAACCCCAATATAAGACTCCAAGCCAAAAGACTGGTAAGCAGGATGCTTCGCATACTTATCGTGTTTGCCACAATGCTCAATACAGATAGGACCAATCGATTTACAGGTAATTTCGCAATAGGTTGAACGATAATCAAAAGTGTCACCGCTATTGAGTTCTACCCCTTCAGGCGTAACACAATGTTCAACAACATAAGTATTGCCATCGACTTTCGATAAGATACCAATATCAAGGTTGAAGCGTTCAAGCCCCATGATAAGCAGCTGAGCGATCTGAATATCGAAGCCCTTCCGGTAATCATTGGTGATTTGATACAAGCGACGTATAACAATTTCGCTTTCACTGGCTTGGTTCATAAATGAGGCCCCACTGCAGCCGAAGTTAATGGCAATATTAATATTTGGTATATTAAGAAGAGTAAAGTGTAAAAAAACATAATAATCAATTGGTTTGTATGCAAAATACCTCATTGGTCCAATGAATAAAAGTCGACTTCTTCGACTTTGCGTTAGCACCCTATTCCTAGCTTTGGTAAAATAATCCATTAACGAAACAGAATGGATAGGAAAATGAACCTTTCTCAACTAAGCCAAGAAATCTACGATCACCTTTACCGCGACATTGAAGAGTTCCGCAGTACTTTTGATCTGCCTGTTGCTGATCCTGAAACAATGGACGAAAAAGGCGATACGCTACATACCTCTCTAGCGATCGAAGAACTAACAGAACTTGCAGAAGCTGACTCTAAAATCGAACAAGCGGACGCTATTGTAGACAGCGTTTATGTTTTGATGGGACGCTTGGTTCACCTTGGTCAAGCTAAGGTTGAAGACAATCTAGCAATCAGCTACCTGATCGACCTACTGTTGAATGTTTCTAAAAACCGCTCAATTGACTTCTTGCCTTGCTGGGACGAAGTACACTCAAGCAACATGAGCAAACTATGCCGCAACGAAACTGAATACGCTGAAACAGAAGCTTTCTATGCTGAGCAGAACATCAAGCTGATGGCGGTTCAAAAAGGCGAATACATCATCGCTAAGTGTGCGGAAGATTTCGTATCTGAAGGCAAGACAGTTCGCCAAGGTAAAGTACTAAAATCTGTACACTACCGTCCTGCGAACCTTGAGCCACTAACGGCTTAAGTTGCACTGAGTATGAAGCTGTTAAAACGAGCAGCTCACTAAAATAGCAAACGCCACGTTTAAATAACGTGGCGTTTTATTATCTGTCAGTTAATTCTAACTGTGTTAATCGTAGCTGTGTGCTTATTGTACCCGAGTGTCAGTTGTAGCTTTGTGTTAAATGCAGCTGTGTGTTAATTGTAGCCGAGTGTTAATTGCAGCTAAATGCTATACCAGTCGAGCCATATGATAAGCCGCTACATATTCGCCGTTTCTAAAGGCAAATCCTGCTGACTCCCCTTCAATCACGAAGCCAAATTTCTTATACAGGCTGATCGCTCTTTCGTTATCGGTATAGACCGTTAGCTCAAGTCGTTTGATGTTAATCCAGTTATCACACAAGTCGATCGCGGTCGCGAGCAGCTGACTACCCACACCTTTGCCTAACACATCGTCTTTAACACCCATACCAAATGAAGCAACATGTCGTCTTCTTGGGTTCACACACACTTCCATTCCCAAGTTGCCAACAATCTCATCGTCGATCATCGCGACATACGAGTACACGTTGTCAGGCATATTAGAGATTCGTTTTTGCCAGCTTTCCAGAGATGGATTTGGGAGTTGCAGCGTACCGGTATAAGCATTAGTGCATTCGTAAACTTCTTTTATTCCCTTTGCATCTGACGGTTCAGACCGTCTCACTATAATACTCATCGCAACTCCTACTATTTTCATCGCTAAATATGAAACACATCCTTAATGTGCACCTAGACACACTATCAAATAGTGAATATTTAACAATAGGTTAGATGAACTTATCTTATTGGGCTTAATTGATACTGAGTAAACGCCCTCTCTCAATATCTTGCTCAAGTACCTCCGGCGTTAAATCGCCATGTCCATGGTGGTCATGATTATGGTGATGACCATGATCGTGTCCGTGGGAATAACCTTTGTGTTCATTTGCTCTTTGAGCTAACTTGTGTGAGTCCAAATAGGTATCAGTTAAATCAGCACAATATTCTTCGGTCCATAAACGTCGAGCCTCATCATCACTCATGATTTGCTCGGCTTTAGGGCCCAATTTGTCCATGTAGAACATCCCCAGCTCCTCACCTTCTACATTGGCGTGGTTGATAAGGTTCATAAACGCAGGCTCTTGATTCTCATCTGATAGATGACCATTTTTGTAACACACGGTTAGACCAATAATATCGTCGCCAAGTTTCTCTAATTCAGGGTTAAAATGATTGTGACTATGATTATGTTCGGCAGCGGCGACAAGCATTGGAGTAAGTAAAACACATGCGATAGCCAGTAGCTTAATGGTATTTTTCATGGGATAGACCTTCTGTATTTTCGAATACAAATTTGATTAGTTGGCTGACTTAGCTTCTTGTGAGATGAGCTAAGTTAAGGGGAACTTCAAGACCATTTCAGCCTGAGTACCCCTCTGTCTCACTACAAATAATCAATATGATTGGATAACGAGGCTCGATATAACGAGCGTTCTATAGACAAAAATCACTTATCAACTACGATTCTTGCTGGTGCGATGGTGTAAGTCATTGGCTTCACCTCCCATTCACCTTTTGCTTCCAATGCAACCGCTAGTGCTTGCGCCTCTTCACATACCTTCGCTGGTTTTCCGTCAGCCCAGTATGATGGACCCGAAGTGTAGCCGCACATCACTGAAAACGAGTGTTGCCCATTCTTTGTGGTGTATTCCGTCATAATGACACCACCTTCTCCATGCGTTATTTTTAGCGAGCCTTCATCGGCGACATGCATTGCATCGGAAGGATTCGGTTTGACATACGTTGTGTAGGTCCCGCCATCAGACATGGATTGGTTGTCATACATGGTGTAGCCTTCTTTTTCTGAAGGTAAGGTCAGTTCGTAGTTAGGATCAATATCCGCTAAACGTTCTGAGTTATTCGTCGCACCAGGTTGATAGTTGTGAGCATTTGATTGTCCGTTAGCGAAAACAGACGCTGACACTAAAGATAGAATGACGACCGCTAAAATTGATTTTTTCATAATGAACTCCAGATATTCTAAGCAAAGATGTTGTAAGCAATAGTTTTTATGATTGAGTAAGAGAATGGGTTTATTTACCTAACTTTTTAGGATGTGAGGGCAATATCAGCCCTCACTGCAAATACCCTATTTGTTATCGGTTCCTGCTCCTTCACCAGGCTCAGTTGGACGACTTACCGACTTGCGCTCAAGGTTGTGGTGAGCACGCACTCTATCCATGTATTCTTGCTTGGTGTTCATACCTTGCTTCATTGCTTCTGGTACTTGTTCAGCTGGGATCACGATGTCACGGTCGACTGGCCACTCAGTTAACAGCTCTGGATGGTAGCCTTCTGGGTAGTACAGTTTAGGATCTAACTCTAAATCACGAATCTCTTGTTCTTGTATGTCTTCACGGCTATTTTTCGGTAATGGAATTCTAAAATCAGACCCATCTGCCATATCAAATTGTGGCGCTCGCGCATTCGGGAAATCAGGTAAAATACCTTCACGAACCCACGCATTATCTTTGGTCATGTTAACGACAATGCCATCTGGCGCACCGAAGTGGTAAGGCCCTTGCCAATGGTGGCGAACCTCTGCAACGGTTTCCTCATTGAGATATGGGTCGAATGTCATGTGCGTTGTCATGAACAAGCGCGGTTGTACTTCATTGGCCACATAACCCGCCGCGTACGCTGGCGTATGGTGAGTATCAACGGTGTAACGAGCTAAGAATGGCGGCACACCTTGAATAATCGAAGACACACCAAACGTTTCGGTTTGCAGTTCAGTAACGAACAAGTCTGCACCTTTTGCGTATTTCAAATCCAACTCCGTTGGGCGACCGTCTCCTGTCCAAACAAATGAAAGCACTCGACCGTCATCTTGAGTCCAATTTAAGCGGTAACCAGACGCGCCATCTTTTGCGTGACTGCGTCGCCAGTGAATCACTTCCACATTGTCTTGGTCATAGATAACTCCACCGTCGTCGCGGAAATCAAACTCGTGAACCACAATGTCGTTGCCTGATGGGAACACATCAAATGCATCGGTGTGCCAGTTCAACATTTGTTGCATGCCTTCAATCATATGACGAGTGCCATATTCTGGAGTCGCACCACTCGGGCCATAAATGTTAAGCGGCTTTTCCCAGCGACCATTCCAACCACCAAATTGATACAGATAAGGTAATGAGCCGTAATGATCTACGTGCAAGTGAGTAATGAAAATATGGTCGAGTTCATTCATCGCGACACCCGCCGCTACGTAGTTCGCAATTGATCCTTCACCTAAATCAAAGACAAAGTTAGAGCCGTTACCCAGTTCTACGTATATCGAGGTGTTTGCCTGCCCCGGGCGAATCATTGGTGATGTTCCCATGAACGTGACACGCATTTCATCCGGTTGAACTTCTTCAGTGCGTGGGAACCAGTTGGCGCCCGACACCATGTGATCGCCATAAGGTGCAATGCCCTCAAACATCAGGCCTTCTTTCCAACCTGAATTGGTTTCTTTGCGATAGTCACCATTGTTTACACCGCCCATTAACACAGAAAGCACTTCTTCTTCTGAAGAGTACAAGTTCCCCTTAGGTTGAGTGCTCAGATACTCTTCAAGAGTTTCACCCTCGTGATATTCAAATTTCTCGAGTTTTTGAATATCAGAGTTAGTCTGCTTGGTGTTGTATTGCATCATTGGGTCAGCAGCAAAAGCGGTTGTCGTGATGATCATTGCTGTAGAGATGATTGATAATTTTGCGAAAGTTCTCATAGTTTCACCTATCGGTCTGAGTATTTAGTAAATGAATGAAGTTCCTTCCTCACTCCGATGCAAACAAGTTTATTAATAAACAGAACCTTGATATATAGTGTAAACTTTACTTAAAACCTCCATTTCATTTATGAGTTAATAACGACTCCACCATGATTTGGATGAGTGGCAATAAGAATAGAGGGAACTGAATTTGGACCTTAATCTACTGACGACATTTTTGGCCGTTTACAAACACAGCTCTATCACCGTGGCATCAGAGCAGCTCGATATTTCTCAACCCGCGGTAAGCGCGGCGATTAAGAGACTCGAAGGTGTCGTGGGCAAGGCTTTATTTGTGAGAGAAGGACGAGGTATCGCGCCCACTGGAGCAGCGGTATCACTCGCTAATAAGATAGAAGACCCATTGAACATCATTGGAACTGTTGAGCAGCAAAAGAATGACCTTAAAGTCTATTGCACAGAGAGCTTGCTTCATTTCGTTAGCCAGGTTGAAGGCGTAAGCTTTACGGAAGCGCCACTCGAAGAGGAAGAACTGTTTGATGCGCTTACTGCACAAAAAGTAGATATCGTCATTGATGTACTTTCGAGTAAGAAACACTCATTGATTGAAGAAACCATCGTCGATGAGGAGCCCGTGTGTCTGACTCGAATCAACCACCCTCGAATTGGTGAGACACTAAGTAAAGAAGAGTATTTCCAAGAGGAACATATTGCGCTCAAGATCAAACGCGCCAACATGAACACGGTCGAGTTTTTATCAGAGAGCGATATCGAGCCGAGAAAAGTCAGAATTGAAACCAGCTCAATTTCAAGCATGCTGATTTTGGCAAGCACGACAGATTATATCGCCGCTTCTACTCGCTCTTTTGCAGAAATGCTTGCACCAGCGCTTGGCTTACGCGTTCACCCTATCCCCATCAAATTAAGACCGATCACGTTTCGAATACTCTATCACCGCCGCTACGCTAAAGACGAACAGCACATCAAAACCCGTGAAGCAATCAAATCAGCATTAAGGAAACATAAATGAAACTGAGGTTTTAACTAAAGTTAACCCTATTAATATAAATTCAGTTTAATCACATACTCTCTAGCAAGTTAATTCAATAGAACGACACTGGAGAATCCATGAAAAAACTTAACCTTATTGCTCTACCACTTACGTTACTCAGCAGCGCAGCGTTTGCGACTTCGACTCAAGTTTACATCGAACAAAACGTTGCCTCTAATGCTGCTGATAACGGTGTCTACACCACAGAAGCTGGCGCATTAATCGATACCTCAGAAAATGGACAAGTCTATATAGGTTTTGATGACCAGGGTTGGCTAGCCGCGGGTTACGGACACGACTTTCACATCAGCGAATCCTTCACGTTCAACCTATACGGTGAACTCGGTAAATGGGACAACGGTGAAGAGTTATTAATCGAAGGTATTATCGATTATCAAGTGAACGACAACTTCAATGTATTCGGTGGATTGGGATATAACCAGTCAGGGCAAGTACTCGAGAATGTAAGCGACACCACGATCAACACCAATAAGTTCATCGCCGGTGCGGGGTACTCACTCGCAGGCTGGGATTTAGCTTATCAATACACTCACGAAAACAGTGATGGATCCAATGGCGGGTTTACCCACAACGATGACAACGTAATCTTTCATCAAGGCGACTACCGTACCAATGAGCACGAAGTCGTTCTCTCTAAAAGCATCGACGACTGGACACCCTACGTGAAATACACCTACTTCAATACCAACGAAGGTGACCTTTACTTGAACGGCCAATCGATGGGCCCGATCGACAACGACAATATCATTACGCTTGGTTTGTCTTACGACTTCTAAACATCTCAGATTCAATTCTCATAGGCAGATGGATTTGCCCACCTTTCGAGGGCACTACTATGAAAATGACTCCTCAACGCAACAAAGCCATTAATATCGCTGCAGCGATCAGTATCGTTTTGTTTTCTGCGATTCCCACCTACGTAAGTGCTGATCACTTAGACCCCCATTATCTAGAGCCGAGTCATCTAGAAACCAGCTATCTAGACTCCTCCTCCGTCGAATTTATGACACCAGATTTTGATCAGGGGTATCTTAACGATGAGATTAAAGAAAACCTTATTCTGAAATAATTCGTCAACACATTACAAAACGTTATATAGCTCTTGTTTTCTATATAACTCTCATCTTCTTATAGAGCCGTGCTGAGTGATTAAGACTCCGTTCCTGAATCACTTTTTCTAGGCTGATGACATTCAAAACCGCAAATGCAGAGACTAAAAAAGACACCACACTCGTCAAAAAGTGTGGTGTCTTGGTTATTATTGCAAGGCTAATTAACTAACAATAGTTAAGATTAGTTGGCTGGACGCCAAACGCCCCATTTGTCATTTTCGTAAGTCGCTTTAGGGTTAGTGCCACCTTGAACCCACCATTGTGCTTTCCATGACTGGTTCGAGTAAGTCACGACTTCGCCACCAAGGTAAGTCGCTGATGAGTCCCACGTACCTGGATCTGGCGTAGGGTCTGGGTCTGGTGTCACGCCACCGTCATCGGCAATTACTTCAAAAGTGAAGGTTTCAACACTGTCGCTTTCAATCGAGCTAGCCATAAACGATAAAGTTTCGTTTGCAGTGATGCCAGTGGTATCAACTACGATAGAAGCCGTGCCGTTATTTTGGATGCTTACTGAAGAACCTTGAGTTTGAGTCAATGTCGCGGCTTCGCTTGTTGCAATTACAACTTTGTCGCCAGCATTCACTACGTTGTCACTCTTCACTAGCTCGTAGATGTCGCCTTTTAATGGTTCAACACCACCGTCGCCACCATCAATCAGCGTTAACTGACCAGAAGCACGGCTATCTTTTGAGTTAAAGAAGTTACGTGAAGGATCGTTTTGGAAGTACATGTAGTGCTGCATTTCAGCGTGCCAATCACCAATGAAGATCGCGCCATCTTTAAACTCTTCGTGCCAGCCGTTAATCTCTGAAGCCAACAAGCGAGCCCAATCGTTAACGTTTGAAGCGTCGATAACGATGTCGAAGCTACGCGCGACTTCACCGTACTTGTTGATGATGTCGTACTTAACCGTATCACCAATTTCTGGCGTACCAAACTGGTCAGAAACAAACAGGTCGCCACGGACTAGATCAGGTTGAGGTGTAGGCTCTGGTGGAGGGGTTGTGCCACCCGCGATAGTGATGTCTGAACAGTTGTAGAAGCCTTCGCCCGCAGCATCATCACGTTGCCAACGAACGAATAGAATCGCATCGCCAGAACGGTCTGAAGGAATAGTGACATTAATGCGGTACTTGCCGCCATTAACCGGAACGTTACCCTCTTCTTGGATAAGATCTAAGTCTCCCCACGCTAGGCCTTTGCTTAGGTCCGCGTTTGGTTTCGTTAGGTAGAACTCCCAGAAAGAAGGGTTGTGTGGCGCTGTCGCATTGAATACATATTCAAACGTACCAGTATTTAGCTCGGTACGAGTCCAACCAGTATGAGGCGCACCCATGCCGCGTTTTTGCGAATCGTTGGCATAACATAACGTGCCGTCAGGAATCGCCGCTTTTACAGCATTGATATTATTGAAATCTTGGACATTTTTCGCGTACTCGTTACGTTGAACAAACGGGTATGAACCCGAAATGTCTTTTGCTTGAGCACACGCAGCATTAGGTGGTGTACCCGACCAAATCCCGCCTTGCTCGTAACACGTGTTCTGACGCGCGCTTGGAAACTCAGACCAACCATGAGCATTTGCCACTGACGGCACACTCGATAGCATAGCCATCCCCACTGCTATTTTTAGAATATTATTATTTATTGTTGTCACTTTCCCACTCTCTATTATTTTACCCTAAACACAAAACCAATTGGTTACTAACCAACCAGCACTGTAATTCGAAGGTTTATAGTTTCCGACTTAAAGAACAACGAAAAATATATACGTCAATTTTATCAATAACAGCGGGTTTTATATTAATAGGAATCAGCATCACACAACTCAAACAAATGCGTTGTAGATAGATGATATTGGTTCGAATTATCAATTTTTACCGACAAAAATTACGCATTCCCTAAGAAAATAGATCGCTAGGAAGGTATTTTTTCATTGAATTAATTGGAGTGAAACGCTCGCATAAATAATGATATTGAGTGCTTTTTATCATCATTATTATTACGTTGTTGAGACTGCTGTAAAGTCGCTAAGCTATTGAGCGTATAAGTTTATAAATGGATAAATCATTAAACGTTAATTTGAACGAGCTAAACTAATAGCGGCTATTCATGCCAAATCGATTCGACATATCATCGTCCATACGACCGCCCTTCCAACCGCCACCGCCCAACAAATTAAGTACATCACGCGCGTTATATTCCTCACCACCGAAGAAGTCATTAGACACATTATTACGCAGCAATTGAATGGCTGGAGCAATTTCAGCAGCAAGGTCTTGTGGATCAGCAAACAATGCTAAGGCAACCAGTTGTTGGCGCTTACTTAATTCACATGAACTCGTTTCTACTTGCCCAATAGAGAAAAAGTCACTGCTTCCGTACGCTTTCACCAACTTTGCAGAAAGTGATTTGATTACTTTCTTGATTCGTCGTCGTTGAATATATCTAAACATATAGATTGCCTTGTATTGATGAGCTTAAGTTAACCAAACAGCAGATAAGTTTGATTGTCGACCGAGATGCTTTTTACTTGCGTGTTAAATACGGATTCTAGCTGTTCAGGCACAAGCACTTGCTCTGCACTGCCAGATGCTTGTAGTACGCCCTTTTCGAGCAGCAGTACTTGGTCGGCATGCCTCAAGGTTCGGTTCAGGTCGTGGTTAGCCATAATAACCGCAATGCCCTTCTCAGCCACTCGTTCGATAAGCTTATACAGCAACGCTTCTTGAGCAATATCCAACGGCGCTGCAGGTTCGTCTAGGATCAGCAGCTTTGCGTAAGGATTGAGCGTCGGCCAAATTTGCAGGCACATTCCCGCCAAACGAACGCGTTGCCATTCACCACCAGACAGTGTCTGAATTGAACGATGAAGTTTGTCTGTGATGTCCAATATCTGGCTTATCTCTTCCAAAGCCGTGTTGATTTCAGTATCAAGGCCATGTGATGAACTTGGCAGTGACAATGCAAGATATTGGAACACTTCTAAGTTGAAGGCTGGCCTTGCGCTTTGGCACAAGTAAGCACGATGCAATGATAAATCTTGTAAAGACAGCTCCGACAAATCCTGCCCGTCGATCTTGATATCACCTTTGTAACCATCACCAATGCCAGATATCGATTCGAGTAAGGTACTTTTACCGCTGCCATTCGGGCCGATAACGTGAGTCACCTGCCCTTGCTTGAGCTCAAATGATAGTGGTAATAAACGAGCGCCAACGCTCAGGCTCTTAATTTGAATCATGATTTTTAATTAACATCCAAATGAAGATAGGCGCACCGATACTGGTGGTCATCACACCCAAAGGTAGCTCTGCGGAATCGAGTAATGTACGTGCGCAAATATCAGCAAACACCAACAACGCAGCGCCAGCAACAGCAGACAAAGGAAGAAGGTATCGATTATCGGTACCAATCGCTAAACGCAATAAGTGTGGCACAACCAAGCCAACAAAGCTGATCACGCCACCTAAGGCAACCGCACAGCCGACTAAAATAGACACAGCGAAAATTAGACGCCAGCGCAATCTCGGTACGTTTACGCCTAACTGTGCGGCATGCGTTTCGCCAATCATTAACTTATCTAGCTTACTACCTTGCAGGCACAGCCAAATAATCACGGGGATCATCACCAACGTGAGCGAGTGTTGATACCAAGTGACGCCACCTAAGCTGCCCATCAGCCAATACATCAATAAGCGTAGACTTAAGTCATCACTAAAATAGAACGCCCATGTCACCATCGCGCCAGAAAGAATGCCTAACGCGACACCCACTAGCAGTAATTTAGCCGTGGTGAGTCGCATCGTTTTTACCATGCTCACCAGTATCACGGTGAAACAGAGCGAGCCTAAAACGGCGGCAATCATGAACAGTTCTGGAGTCGGAGCAAACGGCAAGAAGAACAGCACGATAACCATCGCCAAACTCGCACCACCAGAAATGCCGAGCACACCGGGCTCTGCTAATACATTACCCAATAAGACTTGTAGGCTTGCGCCAGATACAGCTAACCCTGCCCCGATGGCAATAGCCGCCAATAATCGAGGTAAGCGTAAATCAACCAGTAGTTTTTGTTCTAACGTGGACAAGGTGCCCAGAGGGGAAATGAAAAGATCGCCAACCATTAGGTAAATCGCACTCAGCGTGACAAGCAGTGCTGCCATCAGATAAATGGCTCGGGTCCATTTGCGCTGTTTTTGGTGAAGAAGTTGTTGGAAATCCATATCAAGCTACTTTGAAATTGTTCGCGTAACCTTACCTGTATCCCTAAATAAACTCAAGGCTCACACCGTAATGTGAACCTTGATATTTCAACCAGTTGAGCGGTTGTTTTCGTCGTTTAAACCCGAGTCGATATTAATCGTACACAAGCTGACCATGGTCGAATCGCGTTTCAACTTCACACACCATTAAGGCTGCTCGTTGACCGATAGCCACGTTACGATTTGGGAATACCACCGCTTCGTTTTCATTCTTAGCCATTAACGGTTTATCACCATCATGACCGAATACTTCACCGTGCTTGAACGCGGTAAAGTTCTCTACAGAATCTGAGAACATGAAATCGAAGTCATCATGTAAACGAACAATGGTTCTGCTCACGCGATAAGTGATGGTTCGCTTAGGTAAATGCTCTGGCTCAACTTCAGCAATCAAGTTACGCATCGCCAAGTCAAAAGCCGTTAGCTTATCAAGTTGGTTCTCACCAATTCTCGCGACCTGCCCTAGTTCCATTGTCAGTGCTTGCGCTTCGAAGTTTTCAGCACTGTACCAACTGAATGTACTGGTTGGCGCATTTGACAACAACACTGCTTCCACGTGCGCACTGTTAATGAAATCAAACAGCTCTTTACTGCGTACTTCGTGGCGAACTTTAGGGCTCACTGCAAACGAGTAATGCTTAGATAAACGGATTGCACAGTGCAAATCTAGATGCCAACGAGTGGCAGGTTCCGTTTCTTTGTAAAACTCAGTCACCAAGAACTTCAAGTTCTTCGCGATATCCACTTCTCGATTGCTCTCGTACTGCTTTTCATCAAACAGACGATTCATGTTCACATCAAGAAAACGAGTATGCGCGTTAGTGGCTTCTGGGTGAGCTATGATAAACAAGCATCTCGCGTTTACTACTTGGAAACCTGTTTCAATATCCTCAATGAGCTTATCGATCAGCTCCATTGGTGAAGTTTCGTCGCCATGAACACCGGTTGAAAAAATGATGTTCTTGGTTTCAGAATTAAAATCCGCGGGAATCACTTCCAAGACACCGCGTTGATGAAGCTTAATTTGAACACCGTTACTCAGTACGGTCTGTCCTGCAAACACTTCTTGCTCAAGATCTAGGCTGTCAAAAAGAAATGATTGGCGAAAGAGGGTCTTCGTCATGCGCTACTCCTTAATTGCACGGCCGTATGTTAATAAATTGTACATAGAAATTGTGTTGCTAGGATCGCACTTATCAACAGAAACTCCGTTATCACTCACAAATACTACCCATATATTTTTATATTACCTGCTGACTTTACTAACCGACATCTGTTCCAAATAACTTTCTCTATTTAAAGAGACTTTTGGTTGTTTCGGCTTATCTCAGGTTATGCCAGCAAGATAAGAGCCACGTAAGCTAACACAGCTCTTACCTGCTATGAACAGATTGAGATCAATTAATCTTCCTGATCGAGCAATCTTTCAAATTCATCGATTTGAACTTTGACCATGTCGATGCTTTGTTGCCAAAAATCAGCTTGAGTCAGGTCCATTCCTAAGTGCTTTTGAACGACTTCTTCCGCCATCATGCTGCCCGTATCACGAAGCAACGAAACGTAATCGCCGTAGAATTGCTCACCTTTCGCATCGCGCTGAGCGTAAACACCTTTACTGAACAGGTAACCGAACAAGTATGGGTAGTTGTAGAAGCTTACTTGAGAGATGCTGAAATGCAGTTTGCTCGCCCAGAAGTAAGGGTCAGCTTCTGTCATTGCATCGCCATACCACTCTTTCCAAGTCGTTTCCATCAAGTCACACAGCTGCTGAGCCGTTAGCTCGCCTTTTTCACGCTGCTCGTAGAAGGCTTTTTCAAACTCAAAACGAACGGGAATGTTCACCATTAATGACAAAGAAGAAGAAAGCTCTTCCCACAGCATTTCAAGTTTCTCATTACGTGTTTGTGCTTGTTTTAACAAATGGTCTCGAACGATATTTTCAGCAAAGATCGAAGCGGTTTCTGCTAGCGTCATTGGGTAGCGTGTTTGACACAACGGCATGTCTTTCATCACCCAGTTGTGGAACGCGTGGCCTAACTCGTGTGCCAATGTCATTAAATCTGAGCGGCTACCGCTCCATGTCATGAACACAAGCGGAGTGCGTGTAGCAGCAAACTTGGTGCAGTAAGCGCCTAAACGTTTGTTGGCTGCTGGTGCGGCATCAATCCAACCATTATCAACCATCAAAGCGACAAAATCAGCCATCTCTGGATTTACTTCAGCGAACGCAGTTTTGATCACGTCGATCGCCTCATCAAATGGGTAAACCTTAGATTCAGCGTCACCCAGCGGCGGCATCGCAGCTAAGTGATTCCAAGGCTTCATTTCATCTAGCCCGTGAACTCTTGCCATTAACAAACCTGCTTTCTGACCAACAGTTCGATTAGCTTTCGCTACCGACATCATGGTGTCTAGCGTTTCTGGCACAATGCGGCTGCCGTGTAGGCTTGGATCTAGGAAATGCACATCGCTAATCTTCGAACGCTTTTTGTTTTCAGTCAGTCGCCAACCCGCCAATGCATTTAGAATCGAAGCAAAAGACTCTTGGTGCGTTTTCATCGCACCTTGAACCGCGCGCCATGCTGGTTCTTGTTTGTCGAATTCGCTGCCGTACAACAGGCTCGCGGCTTGTGAAAAGCCTAGCGCTTCCTCTTCACCGTCCAGCTTTAGCGACAGTTTTAAAGATCCGGTTAGGTTATCGTATAAACGACCCCATCCGTCACGACCATCAACCTTCATCGCTGCCAATAACTGCTCTTCAGCAACACTGAGTCGGCTGCTTGATAACTTACGAGAGCTTTCAATCGCAAAGCGCTGCCCTGCTACGTCCGCACTATCATGCTCTAATACTGCATCAATAAATTCTGGTTCTGCGTGAATTAGCGTATCTTCGTAAGGGCTGAACGCTTGAGACATTTCAGAGTTCAGCTTCGCTACACGACCAAGCAATGCTTTCGCTTCTGTGTGTGTCGCGTCGACCGATGCGTGGCAATTAGCGAAGGTGTTGATTGTACTCAGTAACGTGCCTGCCGCTTCTGAAGTCTGAATCGCGTTTTGCATCGCTAGAATGATATGACGCTTTTCAACGTGTAGGTTCAACAGCTCAATGCACTGCTGAATGAGTTCAATGTCCTGTTCGATTTTTGCATCATTAAGATCGCTATAAGCAATGCTTAGATCCCAACTTGGTGTTGTCATGACTAAGTTCCTTTCACGTAGGTAGTAATACCAATCAGGTATAGCGGCTGTGAACGCCGCTTTATACTTCTATTTATATTTCTGTTTCTATTTACAGATCTAAAAGATTGTTAATTCTTAAACTGTGTTTTTTCAACACTCAGAGAACAGGTATCCCTATCGATTTAACGCTGATAAAGCTCTGCGCAAACTGAGTGATTTGAATATGCGTTATCGATGCGTTTTCTATCGATAACTTCGAGTACAAACTCGGGTTTTTCCAATCAATATTAAGGCAGTGCGCTAGCAGTATGCGAATCACACCACCATGAGTAACCAACAATATGTTGTCACTTGAATCATTCAAAAGTTGCGACCAAGCTTGAGTTACTCTGTCGTGGAAGCTCTGTAAACTTTCTGCGCCAGTTAATTGATGATTAGCAGGGTCTTTCCAAAAGGTTTCTAACATTCCCCACTTGTCTTCAAGTTCATCAAATGGGACACCATCTACTTCACCGAAGTTCATTTCCTGAAAACCCGATGCAACTGATAAAGGCACAGACATACGCTCTGCAAACAAGCTCGCGAGATCACCACATCGTCTTAGTGGAGAGCTAACCACGCTATCAAAGGTAATGTCTTGTGTAGTTAGTGCCTCACATATCTGTTCTTGAAGATCAGAGTTGACCAGCACATCAGATAAACCATTGAGCGCAGCTTTTCCTTCGACTTTGCCATGTCTTAACAAATAGATGTTTTTGGTTGTTCCATTGACCATGTGTGCGACCTAGCCTTGAATATCAAGCAAGTGATTAGATGGTTTTAAGTGCAGCGGCAATCCGGCAGCAACCAGCGTGACGCGCTCAACGACGCGAGCTAGCGCTTGGTTCATTCGTCCTGCATTGTCCACAAACAAGCGAGACACTTTACCCAGCGGCACCACACCTAAACCGACTTCGTTAGAGACCATGATAATTTGCGCCGGACTTTGCTCGACGCTTTTGACCAATACTTCAACCACGGCTTCAACCTGTTCATTAGTTGCGTCATCACCCAGTTCAAAGATGATGTTGTTCAACCACAAGGTTAGGCAATCAATCAATACCACATCTTCTTTCTCAAAAGACTGCAGTTTTTCGGCTAATTCGACGGGTACTTCATGCTCAATCCACTGCTCGCCACGACGTTGTTGATGGTGCGCGATTCGTTCTCGCATTTCATCATCAAGATATGTCGCTGTCGCAATATAATTGAGGCGTCCATTTGAACATGCTTCAAGCGCACATAATGCTTGTTGCTCTGCAAAACTAGACTTACCAGAACGAGCCCCGCCCAATACCAAATGGCTGTTTCGCTGACTTGCTTGATTAATTTGATTAGCTTGAATAGTTTCATTCGTGTTGGTCATAGGAAGCCGTTATAGAAAGCCATTGTAAAATGCAGTAATGAATACAAGGTAAGTCAGCAACTCCATTAACTGTTGAGCCGCACCCAAGCAGTCCCCAGTAAAGCCGCCAATTCGAGCCGTTAACCACGTTTTAAAACCTGTTCTGAACAGATAGGCGACGACAGATAAAACCAAAGCGAATTCAAGACCAAACCACAGGCTAGGCAGCACGCCTACCAGCAACAAGAAGACAAGTTCGCCTTTGGTTTGCTTGTTGGCCAATGGTTTACTTTTACTGGTATCTAAATCACTGACATAAGGCATGTCGTAAATTAGCGATGCAGCAATCGCGCGGCTAAAGGTATAACTGGTCACGATTACCATAAACAGTCCCGTCATGCTTATGAGTTCATTCAACAGCACCCACTTGCCAAGCAGAGCCATAATCAGAGCAGACGCACCATAAGTACCTATTCGACTGTCTTTCATGATGGTCAAACGGCGTTCTAGGGTCATGCCGCCACCAATGCCATCGGCCATATCAGTCAAACCATCTTCATGGAATGCGCCAGTGAGCATCAGGCTAAAACTCATCATCAAAAAGATCGCTACTGCACTCGGCAGTACCACATCAAGTAGCAAGAACACACCGCCACACAGAACACCAAGCAACAAACCAACCGTTGAAAAGTAGCGACCAGAACGGTTCATTCGCTCTGTAGAATAGGGCGTGTTTTTCGGCATTGGCAAGCGAGAAAAGAAACCCATCGCCAGCGCAAAAAGCTCCCACTGATAAGTAACTCGATCTTTCAACGATCTTTCTGGTGCATCACTCATTAAACCGTGACTCCAGCACTTTCGAAGCTCGCCATGTTGTTATAGAACTCGGCTGCCGCACAAATGATTGGCATAGCTAGCGCAGCACCTGTGCCCTCGCCTAATCTCAATCCAAGATCGAGCAGTGGCTCAGCGTCGAGCAGCTCTAACAGAATTTTGTGTCCTGACTCTTCAGAGCGATGGGCGAAGATCATATAGTCTCGGCAACTCGGTTCAATTAAAGTCGCGACATACGCCGCAACCGACACGATAAAGCCATCGACTAATACTGGGGTTTTGTTTTGGTAAGCGCCAAGGAAAGCACCGACCATTTGAACGATTTCATAGCCACCGACTTGTGCGAGTACCTCTTTAATATCTTTAACTTCATTCGCATCTAAACCTTTGCAACGCGCGACACCTTGCTCAACCACAGCCACTTTACGTGCAAGCTGTTCATTGTTGATGCCAGTGCCTAGGCCAACACACTCCGCTGCAGCACGATTCGCTAATGCACTTAAGATCGCTGATGCGCTGCTGGTATTTCCGATACCCATTTCACCAAACATGATGATATTGGTGCCATTCGAAATGGTTTTAGATACAAGATCTGTACCCAGTTCAATCCCACGTTCAACCGTTTCTAAACTCATTGCCGCTTCATTGGCAAAGTTATTGGTTCGCGTACCCAAACGCTGAGAGATCAACATGTCACTGTCTGATTCCACAGGCAACAATATCCCCGTGTCGACTACCGTGATATCGATATTATTCACCGCACAGAAGCAATTGATCGCCGCGCCATCGCTTAAGAAGTTCAACACCATCTGTTGTGTTACCGCGCTTGGAGCAATACTCACGCCTTCGTCAGCAATGCCATGGTCGCCAGCAAAAATAATGATACTTGGCTTATTCAATTCGATGTGTTCAACCGCAGCTTCTTTGCCTTGGCTCTGAATCAAAGCCAGTTGATGTGCGACTTTTTCTAGTAAGCCAAGTGCGCCAAGTGGCTTGGTTTTTTGGTCAATTCGGTGTTGGATGTACTGCGAGTATTGGGTATCTAACATAGTTTTTAAAAACGCTTATTCTGGGTACGTTGATATAGGGCTGCTACTTAGGTATTGCTACTTAGGGCGTGCGACAGAAAACACATTGGAAAGCGTGGCGTATTCACCGCCACCCAATCGAGATAAAGGATCAAGTGCTAACGCGTCGATCTTAAGACGCTCACTGTCTTTGTCGATCACGTCTTCGGAAATGTACACGGTTTCGACTTGAGCAAAGATAAGGCTTTGTAGCACTTCTCCAACCTCTTTTACTTCGTACAAGGTGCATCCAAAAGCGACCGCGCACTCTTTCAATCTCGGTAAAGAGAAGCCTTCAAATTCAACCAGATCAATGTTATTCGCGGTGACTTCCGAATCACCATGTTCAAGGGTAGCTGCTGTCGCCGTCATGGTTTCGGCAGAACTTGAAGAAGCAATGTGAATCACTAGCTTACCCGTTTCTAGGGCATTACGAGTGGTATCTTTGATTTCGCCGGACGGCTTCTTCCCAACCGATAACATCAGTAACGGCGGATTACTAGAAACAGGCGTGAAATAAGAGAAAGGCGCGAGGTTGTACTCTTGGTCAGAAGATTCCGTCAATGCCCACGCAATCGGGCGAGGAACAACGGTTTGTGTCATCAGGTGATAAATCTGAGTGGGAGCAAGAGTATCAAGCTTGAGGTTCATAGCACGTCCTTGGTCTATGTGAATTACGACTCAGTTTACGTGTTAAGCAAGGCTGTATCTATGGCTATGTGGCAGAAACCGCAGAGAGTGTTCTTAATTTAAACAGATCACACTGGTTTTTTCTCAGATTGACAGTCAAATTGACGAACCCTAAAACACAAATAATACTGATAATAGATTTATCAATAACTTACATTTTGGCATCGTTTATGCCTTATCTAAATTACTTATTAATCTCTCCATTGATAAGTACCCATACAGTGAATGCCCACAACACTGACGCTACACGAAGAAAGACAATCGATTGAAAGACAAAACAGAACAACGATTTAGGAGGTGTAATGATTCCAAATTCAAGTAAAAGAAAACCAAATAAATCAAGTAAGAAAGCTAGCAAAAAGGTAAGGAAAATCCCACTGTCCTTTACCTAGGGCGTGTTGATCTTTGCTGTACATTTCGCGTTCAACAATACATCGGTAGCC
>NZ_JBFSUL010000059.1:0-32214 GCF_041467395.1 Vibrio sp. 10N.247.310.98
TATGAGGTGATGATATCACCTCTAACTAAGTGACCAAATTCAGCGTACCACTACAATTGTGCCTGAGTTCAGCAAAGACGATTCCTTTGAAGTGAGCTGGCCACAACTGTTTGACGAAGTGAGTGAAGCGATAAAATCCGGGCATAAGGTGAAGCCAGTTTTGTTAGGCCCGTTATCTTATTTATATCTTGGTAAAGAAGTGGAGGAGGGTTTTGATCGTTTAACTTTGCTTCCACGCTTGCTTACCGCTTACCAAGCGATTCTGGCAAAACTGGCCAAGTTGGGCGTTGAGTGGGTACAAATCGATGAACCTATCCTTTCTCTGGAACTTGAGACTAAGTGGGCAGATTCATTCAAATTGGCTTATCAGGTGATTCAAGGTGATGTGAAGCTACTCCTTACCACGTACTTTGATTCTGTGACTGACACGTTAGATAAAATCATGGAACTGCCCGTCAACGGCTTACACATCGATTTGGCTGCCGCACCCCAGCAACTCGATCAAGTGGTGAACAAGCTACCTGAAGATTGGGTGCTTTCTGCAGGAGCAATCAACGGACGCAATGTTTGGCGAGCAGACTTAGCCGCGCAGCTTGAGTTGCTGCAACCAGTGAAAGAAAAGCTAGGCGATAAACTATGGGTCGCAAGTTCATGTTCATTGCTGCATAGCCCAGTCGACCTTGAGTTAGAAGAGACGCTTAGCGAAGAAGTGAAGAGTTGGTTTGCCTTTGCAAAACAGAAAGTCACTGAGGTGAGCTTATTGGGTGCGGCGTTAGACGGCGACCAAAATGCCATTTTAGCGTGTGAGACGTATAGCCACCCGATTGTTGCACGCAAGAGTGCAACTCATGTGAATAAGCCGCAAGTTCAAGCTCGTATTAACACGATAACTAAAGCGCTAGCAGAGCGCACTGCTCCATACGCAGAACGTGCCGCGCACCAGTCTGAGGTGTTAGGCTTACCGCTGTTACCAACCACAACCATTGGTTCATTCCCACAGACAGGCGAGATCCGTGTTCAACGTAGCGCTTACCGCACTGGCAAACTGAGTGAAGCGGAATATAACACTGCATTGAAAGGCCATATTGCGGATGCCGTTAAACGTCAAGAAGCACTGGATTTGGATGTGCTTGTTCATGGCGAAGCTGAACGTAACGACATGGTGGAGTACTTTGCAGAAAACCTAGCAGGCTTTCAAACCACTAAGTTTGGTTGGGTACAAAGCTATGGCTCACGCTGCGTGAAGCCGGCGATTGTGGTCGCGGATATTGAACGAGAAAAACCAATGACGGTGGAATGGTCGACCTATGCCCAATCTCTGACCTCGAAGCAGATGAAAGGGATGCTGACAGGCCCAGTCACTATCTTATGTTGGACATTCCCACGTGAAGACATCTCACGTAAAGAGATCACTAATCAATTGGCATTTGCGCTGCGAGATGAAGTGTCTGATTTGCAAGACGCGGGCATCAACATTATCCAAATCGATGAACCAGCGATTCGTGAAGGTCTGCCATTGAAAAAGCGCGACCACGCAGAATACCTAGAGTGGGCGGTCGATGCCTTTAAGATCTCAGCGGCAAGTGCTAAACCAGAAACTCAGATTCATACCCACATGTGTTACAGCGAGTTCAACGAGATCATTGATTCAGTAGCCGCGCTAGATGCCGATGTGATTACCATTGAGACTTCTCGCTCGAACATGGAACTGCTGAAAGCATTTGAAGAGTTCAACTACCCGAATGCGATTGGACCTGGCGTTTATGACATTCACTCACCAAACATCCCTTCAGAAGAGTGGATTATTGATTTACTTAAGAAAGCGGCAGAGAAACGTTCCAGCGGAACGTTTGTGGGCAAACCCTGATTGTGGGCTGAAGACACGGAACTGGGCAGAGACGGAAGCGGCGCTGACTAACTTAGTTTCGGCAACTAAAGCACTGCGTAAAGAGTGGGAATCAACCGAGGCATAATTCAGCTTAGGATTTTGATTGCTTCATAAAACAAAGGCCTCGCATTTGCGAGGCCTTCTGGTTTTATACTTGTTCGGTCGAATCTAGTTGCTGCTCTGACACGTCTCTTTGCTGATCAACTTCTCAACCATCAGTTGTCCGCGAGTGTTGCGAATCTTGATGTTGTAAGCCAAGCCCATATCGAGGTTTGCTCTCACTTCAGAGTTGGTGCAGTAGCTATTCACACTCATGTCTACAACTTGGTTTAAAGGCTTAGCACCTTTTGCATCTTGGTTGTAGATCATCATGATTTCGATAACCGTGTTTTTTGCTAACACGCGCATGACCGACAGTGGACCATACTCAATCGGCAGGCCTGCAGATAAAACGCCAGCTCGGTGCTGCGCCATCATCTCTAGCTGTCTTTGTTCGTCTTGCTCACTTGAAGCACAGCCTGCAAGCAGAGCTAAAGCCAGTGAGCCAATAATCCATTTTTTCACGTTAAAATACTTTCTTGAATGGTTTTACAATCACATTTTGGTAAACGCCAGCATCAATGTACGGGTCAGCGTCTGCCCATGCTTGTGCATCTTCCAAAGAGTTAAATTCAGCAATCACAGTTGAACCTGTAAAGCCCGCTTCGCCAGGGTTATCTGAGTCAATAGCTGGCATTGGACCTGCTGTTAACAGTCGGCCTTCATCGTGAAGTGTTTGTAGGCGTTCTAGATGTTGTGGGCGAACACTTAGGCGTTTTTCTAATGAATTTTCGACGTCTTGAGAAAAAATCACGTACCACATATTGAGATATCCTTATTTTACTTCACTAAATTTGGGGCGTTTAAATTCGCTATCTTGCTAATTTACGCGAACTAATTGGTATTGGAAGGGCTAATGATAAGAAATTGTGAATTGGTGCGAGAGAGTTGTATGGTCGTTAGGGCGTGTTGACCTTTCGTGGTTAAATTTTGTTCGGATGGGGACGCCTAGTCAAAAGCGTTTTAATCGCGGCGAGGGGGGAAGTCGCCTAGTCATTCTAAGCAAATCTCCCTCAACAAAGAGTAAAACGCTTTTTGCGGGGGCGCCCAGCTCGAACCCTTCGGGCAGCGTTTGCTGGTCATTTCTACTACGTTATCGGCTTCTCATGTAGGCTAGCTACACATCGACGCCTCTGCCTTGTATAAATACCCAGTAACTCGCTGCAAAAATCAGCTCGAAAGATCAACACGCCCTAGTAATTTCATTTATAAAAACTAAAGACCATCGATGCCACACGCTTAATAAAAGGTGTTATTTGTTGATTGGACGAGGCTTACCACTTTCATCAACCGCAACGTAGTTGAATGTCGCGCCACACACCTTGTAGCGGTCACCGATACCGTGGTCAAGTACAGGCTTAACCCATACTTCTAGGTCGATATTCATCGAGCTGCGACCAATCTTAGTGCAGTCACCATAAACACACACAACATCACCTACAGAAACCGGCTGTTTGAACTCGATACTCGATACTGAAACCGTGACTATCTTGCCGTTAGATATCTCTTTTGCCAGTATGCCGCCAGCAAGGTCAAGCTGTGACATTATCCAACCACCGAAAATCTGGCCTGCTGCATTTGTATCAGAAGGCATCGCTAATGTGCGAAGAAGTAAAGAACCAATCGGGTTCAAAGTTGATTGAATAGTCATTGTCGTACTCTTAATGGTATTGATTGTTTTATATAAAAATAGATGTGTTTACGAGACTCGTGGTGGTCTAACTTTTAACGTCTTCACCGAACACAAATAATCAGCGGCCAATGATCACGAGTATCATTGGCCAATCGCATATTGATAATAATTGTATCAAATAGGGTATGAGGACTCATCCCTAAGGGCTATTTCTCGTCGGTATTTTTATCCGTTAACTCTTTCTGCTGGTCTTTTGGTAGATGCTTATAGATATAAACACCAGTGAGCAAGGTGAAGAGCAAGGTCGCGATGAGTAGACCAAACACTTTGAAGTTGACCCAAACATCCAACGGTAGGCTGAAAGCAACGTAAACGTTGAGAACGGCACATAGGGTAAAGAACAGCGTCCATGCCCAGTTGATCTTGCCCCATACCGAATCAGGCAGTGTGATCTCTTTGCCTAACATACCTTTAATCGCTGATTTGCCCATGATGTGACTGACCGTCAGGCCAATCGCAAACAGTGCGTAAACGATGGTGACTTTCCATTTAATGAAGTTGTCGTCGTGCAAGAAGATGGTCATGCCACCAAATACGGCAACCATTAGAAAGGTGATGACCTGCATTTTTTCGACTTTCTTGTAGATGAAATAAGTCAAAATAATTTGAACTGCAGAGGCAACGATCAAAGCGCCGGTCGCGGTATAGATGTCGTACATCTTATAAAGCGCAAAGAAAATAATGAGAGGAATGAAATCAAGAATTTGTTTCATGAGACACTGACTATCCAGTTAGTTGAGTTGCTGACAGTCTAACGAAAACTGTCTCGATGCTAAATAGCTCGAGACAATTGGGTGCCAATTAATTCAATCTAACCACTCATCGTGTTTAAAGAGTTGAAGCAGGTTATCGCATTGACGAGGTTTGATAGCGAGGTATCAGCTTTTTGATATCTTCAAGGTAACCTTCGCTCTTTAAGCTGTCTAAGGTGTTTTCGAGCTCTTGCTCACTCATGGCAAAACATGTCGATTTACCGGTCGTTAAGTCGAGATACTCGTGATATTCACGCTCTGTGAAGTGGCCAATTCTGTCCATTAATAGGGTTTTAATTCCATGGTGAATCAAGCCGTAATACGTATGTCTTTGTAAGGTCATAGCCTATCCTCCGTGACAAGCTGCAGTGAAACTGGTGCAACCTGCTGTATATTGGTTGGGTTATCTATGACAAAGCAATTCGAATGCCATTTTCTCCAACAGAACAGAACAAATTCCCGACTAAATAGAATTGAACTTCTTTTCAAATAGTTAAAGGAAGGTACGTTCTATTCTCTGACAATCAATACGAAACAGACATCAAATAGTTTCATTTTGAGAACGGAAAAATTCTCATTATGACGCTCTCCTGCCGCTTATAAAGAGGCCTACCAACAATGATTGCCGCTAATCGACGAGCCAATCAACAAGCGTAGATAAGGATGTATTTTGTCGATTCTTGGGTTGCAGCAAGAAGTAACCATTTCCAGAGAAAACACTGCCTTCACTCACTTTTACCAATCTACCTAAATCAATATCTTGCTTGGCCAGTGTGATGTCGCCTATGGCAATGCCAAACCCTTGAATGGCGGCGTTCATAGCTTGATCGAGTGTCGCGAATTGTTGGTTGTTCTTGCTTGAAAGGTCGTGGCTGCCTATGTGCTCTAACCAAAGTCGCCAATCACTTTGCTCATTGTTGGCGTGTAGCCAAGTGTATTGGGCAAGCTTGTGTGGCTTGATGATGGTCGATGCGTCGTCGACAAGATGGCTCTGTGTAATGCTTTGTGCTTGGCAAACGGGCGCTAGCTGCTCGTTAAACAATAATTGGCTGATAATCGATTGTTGGTTTGGCTTCTTACCATAGGTAATTACGGCGTCAAACGGATCAAAGCTTGGTTCGAAGACGTGCTTGATGGTCGACGTCAGTTCGACATCAATTTCAGGATAGGCTTGCTGAAAAGACATCAACTTAGGTAGTAGCCAAGAGGTAATACAGCTCGGTGCGTTGAGTTTGATCTTAGACGGAGAGCTAGCCACTTGATTTAGAGCCGATTGCAGCTGATGAATCGTTCCTTGTATCAGGGGAACCAGTTCTTCTCCTTTCGGCGTTAAAGACAATCCGCGAGCATGGCGATAGAAGAGATCACAGCCAAGGCTTTCTTCAAACGACAATACCTGACGACTCACTGCACCTTGCGTAACATTGAGCTCATGTGCCGCGCGTGTAAAGTTGAGGTGCCTTGCCGTAGACAAAAACGCGAGCAAGGTTTTGGTTGAAGGAAGTGTGCGATTCATATCTTTACCTATGACTTTTTATCATGGCTATTATGTGATTATTTCGATTCATTTATCAATAGTGTTCTGTTTGAATGTAAATACTTAATCATCATTTGTGATTCAATATGTGTATAAGTCACATTTTTTGAATATGAAGGCAATGATGAAGACATTGTGATTTTGTGAAAGGGATAGCTTCTTGACATCTTTTATTGATAGCTTAGTGCCTCAGGCTGTAAAAAAATTAATACCTTATCAATCGGCAAGAAGAATTGGTGGTGATGGACGTGTCTGGCTAAACGCCAATGAATTGGAAAGCTCGCTGTTTCAAGGAGAAGCAAGTCACAACCGATACCCAGACTTCTTACCACAAGATATTGCTAAGGCTTATCAAGATTACTGTAGTACCGATGCCGCGACTGTGGCTGTTCGTGGTGCAGATGAAGCGATTGATTTGCTGATCAGAACATTCTGTAAACCGGCGTGCGACAACATACTTATCTGCTCTCCAACGTATGCGATGTATGAGTTTTGCGCTGATGCATTGGCGATTAATACCTTGGACTCTCCATTGCAGGAAGACTTTAGCCTGAACGTCGCTGATATTGTGAATAAGGCAAAACTGGCGAATATCGTGTTTCTTTGCTCACCAAACAATCCAACGGGCAATGTGATTCCTAAATCGGATTTGATTCAGGTACTGGAAGGCACGACTGGAAAATCTCTAGTGGTCGTCGATGAAGCGTATATCGAATTTGAACCACAAACGTCAGCCGTTAGCCTTATTGAGCGTTATCCGCACTTGGTTGTGATTCGCACTTTGTCTAAGGCATTTGGACTGGCTGCAGTTCGTTGTGGTTTTATCTTAGCGAGTCAAAATGTGATGCAGTATGTCGCGAAGCTGATTCCACCTTATCCGATGCCAGATTGCTCATCTCAAATTGTATTAGACGCGTTGTCTGATGAACGAGTCTCAGTGATGCAAGATGCGACGCAGAATCTGGTTGAGCTGCGTAACTGGTTTGCTTGTGAGTTAACGCAGTTTGATTTCATCGAGTCTGTTTACCCTTCATCGACAAACTTCATTTTGCTGCGTCAAAAAGCTGGGCATCAAGTGTTCAGTGTCTTGGCGAAGGACGGCATTGTGACAAGGAACCAAAACCATGAACCGGCTTTGCGTAACTGTGTTCGAATCAGTATTGGTAGCCAAGAGAGCATGCTAGAAGTGATAACGTCACTAACACGTTACCAAACCGAATTAGAACAGAGTCAACAAGGCAAACACATTCAACAAGTTCAACATAAAGAAACTCAATCTCAACTCGATAAAGATCATATCTAGGATGGCAATGATGAAAAAGATAATACTAGGACTCGCTTGTGCGGTCGCTTTACTTGGTACAACGGTACAGGCGAAAGAAATCCGTTTGGCGTCGGACTTTACGTATCCGCCATTCAACTATAAAAACAGCGACGGTGTGCCTGTCGGGTTTGATATTGAGATAGCTGATGCCTTGTGTGAGCAAGCTAAACTCGATTGTACTTGGGTTTCACAAAGCTGGGATTCGCTAATTCCAAGTTTGTTGGCAAGAAAGTCAGATGTGATTATGGCGTCAATGCGTATCACCGAAGAGCGTAAGCGTAAGATCTTATTTACTGATAAGTACTACCAAACTCCAGCCGTGTTTGTTGCTGCTAAAAGCGCGGAGTTCAGCGTTGATGAGGCGGGCTTGGCGGGCAAAACTATAGGTGTTCAACAAGGTACGATTCACGATCGCTACGTAACCGACAAGTTTGGCAGTGTGGCCAACATTAAGCGTTACACAGGGCAAGATGAAGTGTATCTGGATCTGCAAAATGGTCGTCTAGATCTAACCTTTGGCAACTCGGATCAACTGTCATTAGCTTTCTTAGATAAAAAAGAAGGTGAGGGCTTTGAATTTAAAGGTAAAGCAGTAACCGACAAAGCCTACATTGGCGAGGGTACGGCGTTAGCACTAAGAAAGCAGGATTCAAAACTGGCGAAACAATTCAATGCCGCGATTGAAGAGATCAGAGCGAACGGTACTTACGACAAGATCGCCGCTAAGTACTTCACGTTTGATATCTATGGCGCTGATTTGTAATTCGTTTAACGCCTAAAAACTAGAACACCAAAAACAAAAATCCGAGGGCTGTGAAGCTCTCGGATTTTTGTTACAAATAATTCGTCTTAGTAAGATTCCCACCGTTGTCTTTATCCCTGCTTATCCACTCTTGTTCCATACGCTCAGCCTAAAACCTTACCTCGACCACCTCAGAAATCGCCGTTCACGATTCGCTTTTTCAATCGATGAGACCTTCTTTGTCCGTGCTTAATTACTGATTTTAAGATCTTAAAATAACACAAATTTGCGCGTGATTTTTGCTAATAGACGGTTCTAAAAGCAGTTGAAAGCGCTCGGAATTCCCCAAAAATCCGAAGTTAGACTGCTTAATGGTCTAATTGGTGCCAAATATGATTGGTATCACAATCAATTCAGCTCTCTGGCAAATAGATGAACCTTAGCTCACAAAATATACACATAGTATTGTAATACAAAATATATGAAGGTAAGAATATTGTAATGAAACGTTACTGCTATGAGCGATGTGCAATTGAACGTTAGATTTCAAACTTAGCTATAGCGTTGCATATAAAACTGTACCTCTTACAAAATGGATTCTGGAGAAGAACATGAAAAAACACCTACTGACGATTGCAGCGGCTTCAATTCTGATGGCATTTGGCGCTCAAGCAAAAACTTTGACGTTAGGGCATGCAATGTCATTAGAAAGCGCAGCTCACCAAGGCATGGTGATCATGGCTGATAAAGTGAAAGAAAAATCGAATGGTGAACTTACGATTAAGATCTTTCCAAACGGTCAATTAGGCTCTGAACGTGACCAAGCGGAGCAAGTTGTTACTGGCGCGATTGATATGGCCAAAATCAATGGTGGGTTAGCCGAATCTTTTGAACCAACGTTTAAGGTTAATGCACTGCCTTTCTTATTCCGTGACGTTCCACATATGAGAACCTTCATGCGAAGTGAAGCTGCACAAGAGATGCTGCTTTCAAGCGAAGGTAAAGGTTTCATCGGTCTTACATTCTATGATTCAGGCACACGTAGCTTCTACGCTAAGAAAGCCATCAACTCACCAGCAGATCTAGCTGGCATGAAAGTTCGAGTTCCTGGTTCTCCAACCATGATGGAAATGGTTAACTTACTTGGTGGTAAAGCAACGCCTGTACCTTTCAATGAGGTATACACGGCTCTGCAACAAGGTGTAATTGATGGTGCTGAGAATAATATTTCTAGCTTAGTTGAAATGAAACACAGTGAAGTTGCCAAATTTTACTCTATGGACCAGCACATGATGACGCCTGACGTGATCATCATTTCTGAATACAAATGGGGTACTTTAACGGCTAACGAGCAAAAAATCTTAAAAGAAGCTGCAGCTGAGTCTCTTGAAGAGCAGATCAAAATCTGGGACGCAACAGATGAAATGAACAAAGAGAAAGGAATGAAAGCAGGCGTAACGTTTGTTGATGTTGATAAAGCCCCGTTCCGTGCCGCTGTTAAACCTATGATTGATGAAGCCAAAAAAGACCCTAAATTAGCTTCATTCATTGAAAAAATTGAAGTTCTGTAATCAGTCTTAGTGAAAATATAATTTTGCCTTGGCTTTGCTAAGGCAAAATTTTTTGAGGTATCACACCATGTTAGCAACTTTCAGAAACCTACTTGATAGGTTGATTCTTTTTGTCTCTTCTTTTGCATTAATGTTACTTGTCGTTACTGTCACTTGGCAGGTTTTTAGTCGCTATGTTTTGAATGACCCAAGTAACTGGACTGATGAACTTGCTCGTTATGCGATGGTATGGCTTGGCTTATTAGGAGCAAGCTACTTATTCGGTATCAAAGGACACTTAGCAATAACGTTATTGGATGGTTATCTTAAGGGTAAAGCACATATCGCATTACATGTACTCATCAATATCATTTCTGGCGCATTTGTATTTCTAGCAATGCTTCAAGGTGGCATCGCCCTAATGGGAAGAACCACACAACAACTCTCTCCAGCACTGCAATTACCGATGTCGACGGTGTATTCAATATTGCCGATTTCAGCCGTTATTATCCTCATTTATTTGGTCATGAATACGTTTGATCTTTTTTGTGAACCCAACAAAAAATAAGTTTTAAAAGGACTCTATATTATGGATTTGTCCATTGGTGTTTGGCTGCTAGGCCTATTCTTATTCATGATCGCGATAAGCATGCCGATTGCGATTGCAATTGCCATGTCATCTTTAACCATCATGTATTTCATCTTACCGTTTGAAGTCGCCAGTATTACTGCGGGTCAAAAAATCATTACCGGTATTGATAGTTTCAGTTTATTAGCCATCCCTTTCTTTATCCTCGCGGGGAATATAATGAATGTAGGTGGCATCGCGAGTCGACTCATCAACCTTGCAAAGCTCTTGGTTGGTTGGATCCCGGGCTCACTTTTTCACGTGAACATCTTCGCCAATATGATGTTTGGCGCCGTTTCAGGATCAGCCGTTGCAGCAGCAGCTGCGGTTGGTAAAACCTTAGGCCCAGAATTAGAAAAAGATGGTTATGATAAAAACTTAGCAACAGCAGTAAACGTTGCATCTTGCCCGGCAGGCTTATTAATACCGCCGAGTAATTCACTGATCGTATTTTCAGTGGTATCGGGTGGAACATCCGTTGCGGCGTTGTTTATCGCAGGGTATGTCCCAGGTATTCTAATGGGCTTAAGTTGTATGGTCGTCGCCTATTTCATCGCTAAAAAGAAGGGCTACAAAACAAGTGCGAATGACGGCTTCACAACGAAAGATGTGCTGAATATTGTTTGGCAAGCAACACCAAGCTTAGGGCTTATTGTTGTTGTTATTGGCGGTATTATTGGTGGTATATTCACTGCAACAGAAGGGGCATGTATAGCGGTTCTATACTCTTTTATACTGTCACTCTGTTACCGAACCCTCAAATGGGCACACTTTCCGATAATTTGTAGAGAAACGGTTCAGGTTACTGGCATTATGCTGTTCTTGATTGGTGCTTCTACCATTATGTCATGGGCAATGGCGTTTACCGGTCTACCAACCATGATCAGTGATTGGATGCTCTCTATTTCAGACAATCCAATTATCATCTTTATTCTGATGAACCTGATTCTACTGATTGTGGGTATGTTTATGGACCTTACGCCAGCCGTATTGATCTTTACCCCTATCTTTATGCCGATTGCTGAGCATTTAGGCATGCATCCAATTCACTTTGCGATGATGATTATCTTCAACTTATGTATTGGTATTGCAACGCCACCCGTTGGTACGGCGCTATTTGTGGGTTGTAGTGTCAGTGGCTCCAAGATTGAGAATGTTATAAGAAGTATCATGCCGTTTTGTGCCGTATTGATCGTCACACTGTTGGCCATTACTTTTATTCCTGAAATTAGTTTGGCTCTGCCTCGTGCGTTTGGATTAATCAATTAGCCTTACAAGGGTAAGATTTACCGAATCAATATCGATCATGACCTAATAAAAAAACCGCCTCATGAAGGCGGTTTTATTTATCAATCAAACTGAAGCTTAATATTACGCTTGCTGTTTTTGTAGCTCAGCTTCTTTCGCTTCGTCTTCGATTAGAGAATCAACGATGACTGCACATGCTGCATCACCAGTGATGTTTAGAGCAGTACGGATCATGTCGAAGATACGGTCTAGAGCGAACAACAGAGGTAGACCTTCAATAGGGATACCAGCTGCTAGAAGAACCGCAACCACTAGGAAAGAAGGACCTGGAACACCTGCTTGACCAACTGCGCCTAGAGTCGACGTTACGATGATAGCAACGTAAGCACCCATAGAAAGGTCGATGTTGAACAGCTGTGCGAAGAAGATAGCAACTAGGCCGTAGTAAATTGCGTTACCAGACATGTTGATCGTCGCACCAAGTGGCAGAACGAATGAAGCCGTAGAGTTACGAACGCCAAGTTCTTTCTCTACCGTTTCCATTGTTACTGGCAGTGTCGCCATTGAAGATGCTGTTGATAGTGCAACCGCTTGAGGCTTCTTCATTGCCACTAGGAACTTCTTAGCAGAAGTCTTAGTGAAGATTTGAATCATTAGCGGGTAAGCAACAAAGCCGAAGATCAGAATCGCAGCGATGTAGACAACGAACAGTTTGAACACAACCATAAGTGCGCCAAAGCCGAATGTACCCACAGCTTCTGCCATTAGGCCGAATACGCCTAGTGGTGCAATGATCATAACCTTGTTGATCATCCAAACCATAGCGTCAACAATCGCGTTTACGCCATTGATGATAGGGTCACGTTTCTCTTTCGCTTGTTTAGAAATCGCAATACCGAAGAATAAGCAGAAAACTAGAATTTGCAGAATGTTTGCTTCATTCAGTGATTGGAAAACGTTGGTCGGGATCATGCCTGTGATGGTTGCCCAGAACGTTGGAAGTTCACCTTTCGCAGCGTATTCAGAAGAGAACATGCCTTCAACGCCAGAAACATCGATACCACGACCTGGTTCGAATATTTCACCCATTACTAGCGCTAGTGCTACAGCAAGTGCAGACGTTAGTGCAAAGTAACCTAGAGTGGTCACGCCCACTTTACCTGCTGATGAGCTGTTGCCTAGACCAGCAGCACCTGAAATTAGGGCAACCGCGACTAGAGGGATAACCAGCATCTTGATCAAATTGATGAAGATAGCACCCAGTGGAGCGAACATAGTTGCGCTGTCACCCATCATCGCACCGACTAGGGTACCGATGATCATTGCAATAACGACTTGAACGCCGATGTTGCTTAGTAAACTCTTTTCTTTTAACACTTCCATAACCTCTGTGCTACTAAATATAAAAATCCCAGAACTACTCACCAATGTACGATGTACCATTGGATTAATATTTCGCGAGAAGTTTTACACGTATCTTTTACATTTATCAATATGAGCAGAGATGAAAGAACACCAAAAAGCAGTAATCAAATGTCATTTGATGATTTTTCACACTAAAGCAAACGTTTGCTTTTTGATTTGTCATTATTTTTATAAATGGTGGTGATGTTTTTGTGGGGTATTATAGGTGTGCTACAGGTTTGTATGAGGTGTTGTTTTTATCAGAAATTTAACAATTGAGAGGGTTTGGACGTGTTCTCGGAGAAAAACTCCCACAGCGCTAATTATCGCACTAGTGGGAGCCTATTTATTATTTTTGCGTTGCCGCTTTCATTGGCGTAACAAACTCAGCAAGTGCTTTAAGCATTGCTTCTGGTTGTTCAACGTTGTTTTCAATGATTTTCACAACCGCAGAGCCAGAGATAGCACCAGCAGCGCCAGCTTCGATGGCTTCTTTTACTTGCTCAGGAGCAGAGATACCGAAACCAAGCAGTGCTGGTGGCGCATCAAACTTGTTCAAACGGTCAAGTAGGGCTGTCACAGGCATGTTTGCTTTGGTTTCTGCACCCGTTACGCCAGCACGAGAAAGTAGGTAAGTGTAACCACCACCTAGCTCAGAAACCGATTGAAGCGTCTCATCACTTGCTGTTGGTGGAGCAATAAATATTGGGTGAATACCAAACTTCTTAGCTGCAGCAACAAACTCGCCACTCTCGTTGGTTGGTACATCAGCAATCAATACTGAATCGATACCTGCATTCGCACAACGCTCGTAGAAGTTCTCGATACCACGTGCGTACACCAAGTTTGCGTACATCAGTAGGCCGATTGGCAGATCTGGGTATTTAGCACGAATTTGACCAATAAGATCAAAACACACATCTGGCGTTACTTTTGAATCTAACGCACGAATGTTTGCACCTTGGATTGTCGGGCCATCTGCAAGCGGATCTGAGAATGGAATACCAAGTTCAAGTGCATCAGCACCCGCTTCAACGAGTGTTTCCATGATCTTAAGAGACTGCTGAGGGTTAGGATCGCCAACCGTTACGAATGGTACAAATGCGCCCTGATTCTTTTCAGCTAAGCGAGTGAAGAGTGATTGATAGCGATCCATTATAATGCTCCTTTCTCTTTAAGAATGTCGTGTACAGAGAAGATGTCTTTATCACCACGACCAGATAGATTAACCACTAATAGCTGTTCTTTCTCTGGGTCATCGTGAGCCATTTTAACAGCATGAGCCAAAGCATGAGATGACTCTAGCGCTGCGATAATACCTTCTTTACGTGCAATCAATTGGAACGCTTCTAGCGCTTCGTCGTCGGTCACGTTGTCGTATTCAGCACGGCCAATAGCATTTAGGTGCGCGTGTTGAGGACCAACTGATGGGAAGTCTAGACCCGCAGATACAGAGTAAGACTCTTCTACTTGGCCGTTCTCATCTTGCATCAGTGGCGCTTTCATGCCGAAGAAGATACCGGTTTTACCGTGCTTAAGCGGCGCGCCGTGTTGGTCGGTATCAATACCTTTACCAGCCGGCTCTACACCGATTAGGCGAACAGTTTCTTCTTCAATGAAATCCGCAAACATACCGATAGCGTTCGAACCACCGCCGACACAAGCGATAACCGCATCAGGAAGGCGACCTTCACGAGCTAGAATTTGGTTCTTCGTTTCTTCACCAATCATGCGTTGGAAATCACGAACAATCGTTGGGAATGGGTGAGGGCCCGCTGCAGTACCCAATAGGTAATGCGCGTCTTCATAAGTTGCAGACCAGTCACGTAGTGCTTCGTTACACGCATCTTTTAGCGTTGAAGAGCCAGAATGAACAGGGATAACCTCTGCGCCCATTAGCTTCATACGGAACACGTTCGGGCTTTGACGTTCAACGTCTTTTGCACCCATGTAAACACGACACTTAAGACCTAGTAGAGCACACGCTAGAGCCGTTGCCACACCGTGTTGGCCTGCGCCAGTTTCAGCGATGATTTCCTGCTTACCCATACGTTTTGCTAGCAATGCTTGACCAAGAACTTGGTTTGTCTTGTGAGCACCGCCGTGAAGTAGATCTTCACGCTTTAGGTACAGTTTTGTTTTTGTACCTTTTGTTAGGTTGCGTGCTAGCGTTAGTGCCGTTGGACGACCTGCGTACTCTTGCAGAAGCGTCATGAATTCACTGCGGAACTCAGGATCGGCTTGTGCATCAATAAATGCTTGTTCTAGTTGGTCTAGTGCTGGCACTAGGATCTGCGGTACGTATTGACCACCGTATTCACCAAAGTAGGCATCGAGTTTAGCCATTGTGTTATTCCTTCAATTCTACTGATGTGTATTCACACCAAGTCATTTAATCTTGTTTGAGCTTCGCAAAAGGCAAAGCTCACAAATATGTTTTTAGTTTCTGCTTTCTAATTTCTAGCGCCGAGTTTGGACTAGTAATTGCGAATCGCTGCAAAAGCACGTTGCAGTTTGTCTGCGTCTTTTTTTCCTGGAGCAGATTCAACACCAGAGTTTAGGTCTAATCCTAAGCAACCCAACTTAGCCGCTTGGTTAGCATTTTCTGGGGTTAGACCACCCGCCAACATGATTGCGCTTTGGTTGTTGATTAGGTTCCAATCGAACACTTGGCCTGTGCCACCAGTTTGAGAACCCACTTTAGTATCTAGCAGGTGACGAGTCACGTTGCTTTCCAGTAATTCTGGTAGCGAGCTCTCAGCATCGGGAGAAACACCGTAAGCTTTCCAAATCTCAACGCTTTCAGGTAGTGACTGTTTTAGCTCATCGACAAACGCTTGAGACTCATCACCGTGCAATTGCACAGCGAACAGGCCTAGCTCAGAAACCGTTTTCGCAACGTCAGTAACGCTGTGGTTTTGGAACACACCCACGTAGTTCAAAGGTGCGCCGCTCATAGTCAAACGAGCCGCTTCGATATCCACATGACGCTTAGATGCTTCAACGAATATCAGACCACCGAATACCGCACCAGCTTGATAAGCCTTTGCTGCATCGTCAGAGTGAGTTAAACCACACACCTTGTTTTCACCCAGTGTTACTTTGCGTACCGCAAGCTCGAGGTTCTTCTCTGCCATTAGAGAGCTACCGATTAGGAAGCCATCTGCAAACGTTGAAAGGTCACGAACTTGTTGATGTGTGTAGATGCCAGACTCTGAAATCACAACTGCGTTTGGAGCCAGTTCGCGAATCAGCGGCGCCAACTCTTTAGTACGGTTCAAATCAGTCGAAAGGTCACGAAGATTACGGTTGTTAATGCCGATCACCTTAGCGTTTAGAGCGACTGCACGGTGAAGCTCTTCTTCGTTGCTGACTTCGGTCAATACACCCATGTTGAGTGAGTGAGCGACTTCCGCCAGCGCTTTGTACTCTTCGTCATCTAATACCGATAGCATTAACAAGATAGCATCAGCTGAGTAATGACGAGCTAGATACACTTGGTAGGTATCAACCATGAAGTCTTTACACAGGATAGGCTGCTTAGCAATGCTGCGAACTTTAGGTAAAAACTCAAAGTCACCTTGGAAGTACTTCTCGTCTGTCAGCACAGAAATCGCGTTTGCGTGGTTGTTGTAAACAGAAGCAATGTAGTCGAGGTCAAACTCGTCACGGATTAAACCTTTTGACGGAGAGGCCTTTTTACATTCAGTGATGAAAACCGTTTGTTCTCCGCTCAGAGCGTCATAAAAGCTGCGGTCTGTTGCAGTTAGTGACGCTTTAAACTCGTCTAATGGTTGAGTCTGCTTACGTGCTTCAACCCATTGGTATTTATCACGAACGATTTTTGCTAATACTTCCGCCATTTCAGCTTCTTTGACTGAAACGTGGGTCGACAGTTTATCGGTAGTCTGTGTCATGTTCTTTGTCTCGATTCGTCGTTCGTTAGGCGTGTGCAGCAAGCTTTTGTACAAGCTCGTACGCTTTGCCAGAGTTCATCGCGTCAATCGCTTGCTGTGCGTTGGCTTTTAAATCTTCGTGACCAAATAGACGCATCAATAGAGCAACGTTCACGGCTACTGCGCCAACTTGGGCTTCAGTGCCTTTACCCGTTAGGATATCGGTTGTGATGGCTTTGTTCTCTTCTGGCTCACCGCCCTTGATTGCTTCAAGAGGGTGAGTGTTCAAACCAAAGTCAGCCGGAGTCACTGTGTACTCGTGAATCTTGCCATCTTTAATCTCAGCAACGATAGTCTCGCCGTGAATCGCTACTTCATCTAGGCCGCTACCGTGCACAACAGCTGCACGCTTCATGCCCATTTGCAGCATGGTTTCTGCGATAGGGCGTACCAGCTCTTTGCTGTAAACACCCATTAGCTCGATGTTAGGGCGAGCAGGGTTAATCAGTGGGCCAAGAATATTGAAGATAGTGCGCGTTTTCATGGTTTGACGAACAGGCATCGCGTGACGTACACCAACGTGATACTGCGGAGCAAATAGGAACGCTACGCCAAGTTCATCAACAGCCGTACGCGTGTCTTCTGCTGTCATCGCTAGGTTGATACCGAACGAATCCAATAGGTCAGAAGAACCTGATTTGCTCGATACGCTGCGGTTACCGTGCTTCGCGACTTTTAAGCCACACGCTGCGGCAACAAATGCAGAAGTCGTCGAAATATTAATGGTGTTGTGACCGTCGCCACCTGTACCAACGATGTCTGCGAAATCGTAATCAGGGCGAGGGAACGGGTTTGCATTCGCAAGCAGTGCTTTCGCCGCACCAGCGATCTCATCGGGCGTTTCGCCTTTGATTTTTAGTGCAGTCAGCGCAGAAGCCATCAAGATTGGGTCAAGTTCCCCCTTGATGATCACATCAAACAATTGTTGGCTTTCTTCTTGAGTAAGAGACTGCTGTTCGTAAAGTTTATTAATCTGTTCCATGATCGTTTCCTATTTTCCAGTCTTTTCAAGGCGAAGAGGTTTCTCAAGAGCCCATTCGATAGCGTTTGCTAGAAGCGTTGCACCGTAGGTCGTCATAATTGATTCAGGGTGGAATTGGAATCCACACACCTTGTCTTGTTCTTGAACCACAGACATCACCAAATCATCGACTTCAGCTGTCACCGTTAGGCTATCAGATACATGCGTTGCCACTAAAGAGTGATAGCGAGCGATAGCCAGTGGCGAAGGTAAGCCTTGGTAAGTCGCATGGTTTTGGTGTTCCATCATCGACACCTTACCATGAATGATTTCGCCAGCGCCTGCAACGGTGCCGCCATAGGCTTCAACGATTGCTTGGTGGCCTAAGCAAATACCAATCATTGGTACTTTACCTTTTAGAAGCTGAATTAGCTCTGGCATACAGCCCGCATCTGCTGGAGCGCCAGGGCCTGGCGAAAGCAGTGCAACAGGGTTGTCTAGTTCGTTGATCGCAGCTTCAACAACCTTTGCCGGAATGTTGTTACGGTAAATCTTTACGCTGTGACCTAATGAACGAAACTGGTCTACAAGGTTGTAAGTGAATGAGTCGAAGTTATCGATGAATACAATATCAGCCATGATTACGACTCCTTCTTGTTTGATGTGTTCTGATTTACTGCAGCGCTTTTAGTGTGTGCAGCTTGAATCGCTGAGATAACCGCTTGTGCCTTGCCGCGAGTTTCATCGGCTTCTGCTTGTGGGTCTGAGTCAAATACGACCCCAGCGCCTGCTTGTACTTGTGCCACGCCATCTTCAACGTAAGCAGAGCGAATTACGATACAAGTATCTAGCGTCCCTTCACCAGTTAGATAACCGACTGCACCACCGTAGCTACCACGACGCGTTTTTTCTACGTCTCGAATAAGCTGCATTGCGCGGATTTTTGGTGCGCCCGTTAGCGTGCCCATGTTCATACAAGCTTGGTAAGCGTGCAGAGCATCTAAGTCTTCACGGAGCTGACCAACAACACGAGAAACCAAGTGCATTACATGGCTGTAGCGGTCTACTTTCAGTAAGTCTGCTACGTGGCGAGTGCCAGCTTCGGCAATACGTGCCACATCGTTACGCGCTAGGTCAACTAGCATCATGTGCTCGGCGTTTTCTTTCTTGTCGGTACGCAGTTCAAGCTCGATACGGCTGTCTAGGTCGAAATCGATTTGACCGTCAGGGCGCTTACCACGACGACGAGTACCAGCAATCGGGTAGATCTCGATTTGGTTGGTTTCTGTCTCGTATTTCAGCGCGCTTTCTGGAGATGCACCGAACAGAGTAAACAGCTCGTCTTGCATGTAGAACATGTAAGGGCTTGGGTTGCTTTGTTTGAGTTCTTTATAAGCCGCCAGTGGGGCAGGGCAAGGTAGAGTGAAGCGGCGTGAAGGTACCACTTGGAATACATCGCCTTTAACTACGTACTCTTTTAAATCACGAACCGTTTGGCAGAAGTCTTCATCTGAAACGCTAGGTACAGCTTCAACGTTGTCTAACGGCGTTACTTCAGTGATGGCTTTCAGGGACTGACACTGAGTTTGAATGTCGGCTAGACGGTCAGTTAATTGCGCTTTGATGTTGTCATCTTGAGCAAATAAGCTCGCGTGAAGTAGGCCTTCGTTCTCTTGGTGATCGAAACGCAATAGTGTTTCAGCTACGTAGAATACAAAGTCAGGACAATTGTTGGTTGCTTCAGCATCACCTAGTGGCTCAAAGTTTGCCACGATGTCGTAAGCGAATAAGCCCGCCATGAATAATGCGTGTTTGTTATCCGCGTCTTGCTCAAAGCTGTGCTGAACCAAACGCAGTGCATCGAATGAAGAGGCTTCTCTTAAACGTGAGTCTTCGTCTAATTCGTTGCTTGGTTCGATAAAAGTCAGCGTCAAAACGTTATCAGTAAGGTCAGATTTAATTTCTGCTTTCACGTTTTGAGTGAGATGTTCGATAAGCGCTTGACCGTTTTCAGTCAATGCTTGAAAGGTTACTTCATGTCCGCGACATACGATGCGAACAGCAGAGTCGATAAGGAGTAGGCTTGTCAGGTTCTGTTTAGATTCAATCTCGGCAGATTCCAACAAAAGACTATCAGTTTTGTTTTCACACAAAGTATGAAAAACGCTGGTTGGATCTTGCGAGTAAGGAACTGAGGAATTGATGACCTCAATGGTTCCCAGCTTTTTGATTTCAATGGCCTTGTTCACAAGACCTCCTTTATGATTCTTTAAATTTCCTGCCGTACATAGTCGCATAAAGATACCTTTCACCCAATCTAGAATATGGTCAATTCGATGATTTGTTAGTCAGTTGAATGTGAGATGTTCGACAAATTAAAAAGCCCGCTATTAAAGCGGGCTTAGTGATAACTTTTTTATAAACAAACTGTTTAACTAGAAGTACACGTTAGCCCACCAAGAACTTGTCCAAGTGCGCCACCAATTAAGCTCTGAACTTGCTTCTACTGAAGAAAGTTCTAAAACTTTATCTTTATGGTTTTGGTTAAATTCTTGTAACATGGTGAACCTATCAAATGTGATACTTCGTATTTGTGTACTAGTTAACTAGTTTTCTGCTTGCGGGTCAAGTGTGTTGACACAAATATAACGATAAAAATTGAAAACAATGAAAAAGAATATATGAGAATTGATCTACATAGTCATACAACAGCCTCAGATGGCCGACTTACTCCACCTGAGCTAATTGACCGAGCGCTTGGCTTTAACATCGAAGCGCTAGCGATTACAGATCATGACACGACTGATGGGCTTGCTGAAGCACGCAGCTACATTGCGGATAACAACCTTCCTATTCAGTTGATAAACGGCATTGAGATTTCGACTGTTTGGCAAAACAAAGATATCCATATTGTTGGGTTAAACGTTGATCCTGAGTCACCAGAACTCAAAGCGCTCATTGAACAACAGAAGCAACACCGTATTGGGCGTGCTGAGATGATCGCTCACCGTCTTGAGAAAGCGACTCGTGAAGGGGTGTTAGAAGAAGTTAAATTGATTGCGGGTGATGCACCAATCACTCGCGCTCACTTTGCTAAGTGGCTAGTCGACAATGGCTATGCGAAAACTATGCAGCAGGTGTTTAAAAAGTTTCTTACTCGTAATAACCCAGGTTATGTGCCGCCAACTTGGTGTTCAATGAGTGATGCTGTCACGGCTATTCATGCTGCTGGTGGACAAGCCGTACTCGCTCACCCTGGGCGATATGGACTTACAGCCAAGTGGGTTAAGCGCCTGCTAGCGGCATTTGTTGAAGCGAAAGGGGATGCGATGGAAGTAGCTCAACCTCAGCAAGCGCAACAAGAAAGACGCACACTCGCGGATTATGCTATACAATACAAACTATTAGCCTCCCAAGGCAGTGATTTCCATTACCCATCTCCGTGGATGGAACTTGGACGCAATCTCTGGCTACCTTCTGGGGTCGAAGAAGTATGGAAAGATTGGGAGTTTCAAACGGTTTCACCATCTGAATAGTCTTTAGGTGAGCCAGCTCCTTCTGATGATAGAGTCGAGAGATTCGATAACGAGGATCAACAATGAGCCAGTTTTTTTATGTACACCCAGATAACCCACAAGCACGCTTAATTACTCAAGCGGTTGCGATTATTCGCAATGGCGGCGTTGTGGTTTATCCAACAGATTCCGGTTATGCGCTGGGCTGTCAGCTTGAAAACAAACAAGCACTTGAACGTATCTGTAAAATTCGTCGCATCGATGACAAGCACAATTTCACCTTGTTATGCCGTGATCTTTCTGAGTTATCACTGTATGCACGCGTTGATAACGTGGCTTTCCGTCTGCTGAAAGCACACACGCCAGGTGCTTACACGTTTATCTTTAAAGCAACTAAAGAAGTGCCAAAGCGTTTGATGAACGCCAAGCGTAAAACGATTGGTATTCGTGTCCCAGACAACAAGATTGCACTCGACCTGTTGGAAGCGATGGGCGAACCACTGATGTCGACGTCTCTGATTCTTCCGGGTAACGAGACTACAGAGTCGGATCCAGAAGAAATTCGTGACAGCCTAGAGCATGCGGTTGATGTGATTTTGAATGGCGGTTACTTAGGTGAGCAACCGACGACCGTTATTGACTTCAGTGACGATGATGCCGTGGTTCTACGTCGTGGTGCTGGCGATCCTGCGCCGTTTGAATAATCGCTTTACTGATTAACAGTCTGTAACGATACAGCAAACCTGCCACAGTAAATAACAAGTGCTTTTTGGCAGGTTATTTGCGATAATACGCGACCGCGATTTGGTCGTGAAAAATTCATTCGACGTCTGTGAAGACGACAATTAGGTAGAAAAGAGTAAATGAGCGAAAAATTACAGAAGGTTTTAGCGCGAGCTGGTCACGGTTCTCGTCGTGAACTAGAAGGTTTAATCAAATCTGGTCGTGTAAGTGTTAACGGTCAAGTTGCGAAACTGGGCGAGCGTCTTGAAGACGAGAACTCAGTGATCCGTATCGATGGCCATACTGTTTCAGGCAAGGCTTCTGAAGAAGTGGTTTGTCGTGTACTTGCTTACTACAAACCTGAAGGTGAGCTTTGTACTCGTCACGACCCTGAAGGCCGCCGTACTGTTTTCGATCGTCTACCTAAGATCCGTGGTTCTCGTTGGATTTCAGTTGGTCGTCTTGATGCAAACACATCAGGCCTTTTGCTTTTCACTACTGATGGTGAGCTTGCAAACCGTCTAATGCACCCAAGCCGTCAGGTTGAGCGTGAGTACCTAGTACGTGTATTCGGTGAAGTGACTGAGCAAAAAGTTAAAAACGTTACTCGTGGTGTACAACTAGAAGACGGCATGGCTCGTTTTGAAGATGTTGTTTACGCTGGTGGTGAAGGTATGAACCATACTTTCTACGTAGCGATTAACGAAGGTCGTAACCGTGAAGTTCGTCGTCTTTGGGAATCTCAAGAAACGACAGTAAGCCGCCTGAAACGTGTACGTTACGGTGATATCTACCTTGATAAGAAACTGCCTCGTGGCGGTTGGAAAGAGCTAGATCTTCAAGAAGTTAACTACCTGCGTGAGCTTGTTGAGCTTAAGCCTGAGAAAGAGACACTGTTGGATCTTGATCCTTCAAACACTTCTCGTAAGCGTGAGCGTTCTCGTAGCCAAAAAATTCGTCGTGCTGTTAAACGTCACGAAGAGCGTGCAAACGCACCAAAAGGCCGTAGCAACCAAACTAAGCGTAAGAAGCCTGCAACTCGCGGTACTACAACACCTGATTCAGGTCGTAGCGCTCCAGCTGCAAACAAAGGCAAACCTCAGGCTAACAAAAGTAAGCCTAAACTGAACAACGGTCGTCCGGCTAAACCAGCTAAGCCAAGAACACGTCAGTAATTACGTAATTTCTTACGCGTAAAGCTTCATTAGCTGAAAGCACTGAATACTAAAAAACCTGCTCATTGAGCAGGTTTTTTTACGTCTGGAGAAATAGCAGATGCGGGATGCGAGTAACCGAGTATCGAAAACATGCTGCCATAAGTGACAGTAAGCGAGCTTTTCGCATCTCTTATCTCGTGTAGGCGCATCTATAATCTGCTCGTATCTCGTATCTCGTATCTCGTATCTCGTATCTCGTATCTCGTATCTCGTATCTCGTTTCTTTTACTTATGATTCGAAAAGTTATCGCCTTTCGCCAGTCGGTCGTAAAGCACAACATTCACTGATGCCGCTAGATTCATACAGCCGTTGGTCGGAACGTAAATCGTCTCACGACAGAAATCTGTGATTTCTTTCTTTAGCGTGCCATCTTCTGGGCCAAAAATGTAAAACGCACGTGGTGGGTGCTTGTAATCAGGTAGAGGCTTAGCACCTTCAATCAGATCAACAGCAACCGGCACGCAGCCTACTGGAATAATATCTTTCAGCTCTTCAACACCAATCAAAGGCAGGGCTAAGTGCTTTTCTTTGGTATCGGTATGGAATTTTCGCGCATGGTCGTAGCGTGTGCCAGTGTAAAACACAGAGTTGGCGCCGTAGCAGCCAGCTGCTCGCATCACTGAGCCTACGTTTTCTGGCGTCTTTGGGTTAACTAGGCCAATGCAGGCATAGCCTTTTGATTGTGTGTCTGTTTTTGCTTTGGTCATAATCAGTGAATCTAACGTTGATGATGAAAGTGATGAATCACGATGGAAAATAGCGTGATAAAAATAGCCGAGCAATGGGCTCGGCTAACTTTTAACTCGCTTACATGAATACTTGTTTACTCATGCAGATGAGCGTCAACAGCGGTATTAGTCGCGTTTCCACAGCATGTGACAGAACTTATGTTCTGGATCACGGCTGATTAACATGCGAGCAAATACGTCGTCTAGAACGTCATCAGCTTCATTCACAAGACCAATGCGCACTTCAGCGTAGACCTCTTTGTCGACTTCAAAGCCAACATGTTCAACCCAATCATCGCCAGTTTCAACAAGCTCTGCTGCGCCACGATCTTCAAACTGAGCAGTGAAAAGAATCACGTCTGCAGGCTCTAGGTTGTCAGGTGCCATCTCTAGGAAGATGTCGTATGCAGTGTCAATTGCGTCGTCATAAGACATTAGGTCGTTAGCTTCGGTCATAATAAGTATCTTAGCTTGCGCGGTTCATGTATTTACGTTCAGCAGTGTTTACTACTACTTTGTCGCCAGTCGCGATGTATTCAGGTACTTGAATAGTAAGACCTGTAGAAAGACGAGCAGGCTTAGTACGAGCAGACGCTGATGCACCTTTGATTGAAGGATCAGTCTCTTCGATAACTAGTTCAACAGATGTTGGTAGCTCAAGCGTTGCAGCGTTGCCGTCGATAAGGATCGCGTACATGCCTTGAGTTTCTTCGTTGATGAACAGTAGTTCGTCTTCGATAGTCTCACCGTTGAAGATGAATTGTGTGTAATCTTCGTTGTCCATGAAGATGTACTCGTTGCCATCAACGTAAGAGAACATTACTGCACGCTTAGTTACGTCAATAGTTTCAACAATTTCGTCAGCCTTGTGGCGAACTTCAGTTTTAACGCCAGTTGCTACATCGTTACCACGGAAGCGGTAAATCTTTTGGCCGCCACGGCCGCCTGGTGTTGTTACTTCGATATCTTTAACGATCACTGTTTTGCTTTCTACTGTGATAGCAAAACCTTTTTTAATTTCACTTGCTCTAGGCATTTTGTGTTTGTCCTTAGTGGGTCTATCCGCTGATTATATCTCGGAGATGCTATAAATAGGAATAGCTTGAATCATAAAGTCACCTAGGCGATCATAGAGTTATAGTTAAATCATTATTTTATTTACCGAAACGACCTATGCAGCTACCCGTTATTGACCCAACACAGCCTTTTCAACCTGAATTTCAACCTGTGGTTAACGATCTGATTACCTTTCTAAAAGGTGGATTAGGATCTAATCTGCACAGTATTTATATTTATGGCAGTGTGGCTCGTAAGCAAGCCGTCTTCGGTCGCTCCAATCTAGATGTGGTTGTGGTGACCCATCGACCGTTTCCTGACCAACGAACCACTTTGTTGAACACCATCAAATGGCGTTTCCAAAAGAGCTTCCCGCAGGTAACTCAAGTGGCGATAAAAACTACCTTAGTGAGTGAGATAGTCGATTTCGACAATATCTTCACTTGGGGTTTTATGCTCAAGCATTTAGCCGTGTGTGTGCATGGTGAAGACTTATCAGACTGCTATGGTGATTTTGAAACAAGTTGGGAAATCGCTAAGCACTGGAATATGGATGCGGAAAACTGGTTGGCGGTGTATCGCAACAAGATCGCACGAGCGACAACGCCAGAACAACAAGTCGCTGCGCAGGTGATTATTGCCAAGAAGCTTCTACGGGCGAGTTACTCACTGGTGATGTACCGCGATAAATATTGGTACGATGATCCTGTTGAATGTGGCCAACAGTTCTTGAAGTATCACCCAGATCGAGAAGTCGAAATCCAAAGGTTGGGCATTTTACTTTCTGGTCGACCAATCCCTAAACGTTCGGTGATCGGTATTCTTGATGGCTTTGGTGAGTGGTTGATTAAGCAGTATCAGAAAACCGAGTTCAGAATCGGATAGAGATTTATAACCGATCCATTGATACTAAAAAGCAGAGTGTGCTGAAGAACATATCTCTGCTTTTTTCGTTTTAAGAGCATATTGAATATAGTGCTAGAACAAACCCAACTGCTGCCCACTAACTCTTTCAAAGTCTAAACCGATGAAGGGCAGTATTGCCTCTGCGACCGGTTTAATCTGCTTGTCGATATAGTGCTGATAATCGATACCACTCTTTAAATACTCCTTGGGCTCAGGGCCACTCAGAGTAATCAAATACTCAATGCGTCCTTTATTTTGGTATTGAAGAGGGCGCCCTAACTGAGCATTGATTTCATCGGCCATACGAGCTGCACGAACCTGCGGTGGAATGTTCTTTTGGTATTCATGTAGCTTACGACGCAGACGCTTCTGGTAAACCAGTAAATCGTCATGTTTACCCGCTGAAGTCTCATCTACAAACTGTCTGACATAGTCGGTAGGGTCTTGGTCATGAAACACCATCTCATACAGGGTTTGTTGGAACTGTTGTGCCAACGGCGTCCAGTCTGTTCTTGCACTCTCAAGCCCTTTGAAGATGATTTTCTCTTGGTCGCCTTGATTGATTAAACCGGCATAGCGCTTCTTCGAGCCAGTTTCTGAACCTCGAATGGTTGGCATAAGAAACTTGCGATAGTGAGTCTCATATTCCAATTCGAGTATAGAGGTTAGGTTGTGGGTCTCTTTTAAGTGATTCGTCCACCAATCGTTGATGTAAGCGACCAGTGTGTTCCCGATCTCGTCTGCTTTTTGCTGATCATAACTGCCGTTCAGAGACACGAAGGTTGAATCGGTATCGCCGTAAATCACTTGATAGCCTTTGTCTTCGATCAGAACCTTGGTTTGCTTCATGATCTCATGTCCACGCATGGTAATTGAAGACGCTAACCGGGTATCGAAGAAACGACAACCAGACGAACCCAACACACCATAAAACGAGTTCATGATGATCTTAATCGCTTGAGAGAACGCCTTCTCGTTGTTCTTCTTCGCCACATCACGTGCAGCCCATAGGTTTTCGATCATCTCTGGCAGAAAGTGCTTTGAACGGTGGAATTGACCGCCTCTAAAACCCTCGACCGCTTGGTTTTCTTCAGGGCCTAGTTCCAGCTTCAATCCTTCGATTAACCCCATAGGGTCAATCAGGAACGAGCGGATGATTGATGGGTATAGGCTCTTGAAGTCGAGCACCAATACAGAGTCGTACAGGTTGGGAATTGAATCCATCACATAACCACCGGGGCTAGCAATCCAGTTCTCAGGCTCTAAGTTAGGCGCGACATAACCCGCTCTGTGTATCTGTGGTAGGTACAAATTAGTAAAAGCAGCAACAGAACCGCCAACACGATCAAGCTCGACACCAGTCAGTCGCGAACGCTCAATCGCAAAATCGAGTAGGTGGGTATGTTCGAAGATTCGGTTTACCAACACACAGTCTTGAAGGTTGTACTTAGCGAGTGAAGGCTTATCGAACTTAAACATCCGGTTAATCTCATCCATGCGGTCATGAACGTTGTGGATGTCTTTGCCTTCACCAAGTAACTCTTGCGATACCGACTCCAGTGACCAAGACCGGAAGTGGTAGGTTGCCGTTTTAAGCATATCGATACCATCCAAGACAACGCGCCCTGGGATAGTGATAAACCCCTGCTGATTCTGTGCAGAGCTACGGAAAAAGCTTGGTTGATTGTCTCTACCGATATTTAGCTTTACTTCGTTCCATTCTGAACGTTTGTGCAGCAGCCTAAAGTCGAAGTCGATAACATTCCAACCAATGATGATGTCAGGGTCAAATTCAGAGAACCACATAATCATGGCTTCAAGAAGAGCTTTTTCGTTGGCAACCCATTGGATGTTGGTGCCGGCTTCTTGAGGGGCGCCGACCATGATCACTCGGCTATCCATCGAGCTGTCTAGACCAATCGAATAAAGCACGCCTTTTTCTGAACATTCAATATCAAGCGAGACGACAGATAGATTGGGTAAGTAGTCGCCCGCTCGGCATTTCGCATTTGAGACTCTGCGATGCTGGTTCTTTTGTACCGCGGTACCCGTGAACTCAATACTTCCTTTGATAAAGCGTTCCATCAAGAATCGGTCAGCGAGTCGAATATCGCTTTCAAAGGTTTGGATTTCTTCGTTATGGAAGGCTTGCGCTAAACCAAAGCTACTTCTCGACAGCGAGGTATAACACGCGGCGAGAGGTGTTTGCTCGAATGTGGCTAGTTCTAGAGGCTTAAATTGGCAATCAATCGACTCTTTGGCTGCGATTGTCTGACATGCTTCTAAATCAGATTGAGCGACAAAAAATACAGGTTTTTCATTTGGAATGGTCAGCAGAGTAGGGCCTTGAGGGGTGCTTAACCACAAGTCGATTTGCGTGCGCCCTGAAAAATCTCTCGCTTGTCTTGTAAGTACAAAGCCTTGCTGAATATCCAATGTAGTAACCTATTGAAATTGGGAATCGAATACTACCACTTAGCGACCCTCAGCGCACAACAGGCAGCAAAAATACTAACTAAATTCTAGTTAACAGAGGCAAATAACGGGACTCTATAAGCAAATAAGTGAAATTGTCGCGAATGGTTATTCAATGGTATTGAAAATATCTTTATCTTGTGTAATTTTATTGGGTGTTGTTTTAACTGGTTGATTTTTAGAAAAAGCTTGTTGTTTTAGTTAGCTTATTTGTTAATAAGTACTTGCTAAAGTTCGTGTTTCAGCACATATTCAACAGAGCTTTTTTTTAGTAATTAAGTTAAGATGTACTCAATGCTGCGATCCACTGTTCCTTTGTTCCTTTGTTCAATTGTTTCAAACAGATGAAATGACACAGTGGTTGCAGAGCCAATTAATAGTGTGGAGATACAAGTTTGATAAATGTTTTCCTTGTAGATGATCACGAGCTGGTTCGCACAGGGATACGACGTATTATTGAAGACGTCCGTGGAATGAACGTAGCAGGGGAAGCTGAAAGCGGTGAAGATGCTGCAAAATGGTGTCGTACTAACAATACTGACGTTATTTTGATGGATATGAATATGCCTGGTATTGGTGGCTTAGAAGCAACCAAGAAGATCTTGCGTTTCAACCCTGATGTTAAAATCATCGTTTTAACTGTTCATACGGAAAATCCGTTTCCAACTAAAGTGATGCAAGCTGGAGCTGCGGGTTACCTTACTAAAGGGGCAGGTCCGGATGAAATGGTAAATGCAATTCGAGTGGTTAATAGTGGCCAACGATACATTTCACCAGAAATTGCGCAGCAGATGGCTTTGAGCCAATTCTCGCCTGCGTCTGAAAATCCATTCGCAGACTTATCTGAACGTGAACTTCAAATCATGATGATGATTACCAAAGGTCAGAAAGTGACGGATATTTCAGAACAACTCAATCTAAGTCCTAAAACAGTCAACAGTTACCGCTACCGCTTGTTCAGTAAGCTGGATATCAGTGGCGATGTAGAGCTGACGCATTTAGCGATTAGACATGGAATGTTAGACACTGAGACCCTTTAACACTGAGATCGTATAGTGACCAACTTGTTTGACTCAGTCTCATTCCTCAAGACAGTAACAGAGCAGCCCGGCGTTTATCGAATGTATAACGCCGAGGCTGCCGTTATTTACGTCGGTAAAGCTAAGAACCTCAAAAAACGCCTTTCCAGTTATTTCCGTAAAAAAGTCGACAGTGAAAAAACACGCGCTCTAGTTAGTAATATTGACAAGATCGATGTCACTGTAACGCACACGGAAACAGAAGCGCTCATTCTTGAGCACAACTACATCAAGCAGTACTTGCCTAAATACAACGTACTTTTGCGTGATGATAAGTCGTACCCTTATATTTTTATTAGCGGTCACAAGCATCCTCGTTTGTCGATGCACCGTGGTGCTAAGAAGAAAAAGGGCGAATACTTTGGTCCTTACCCTGATTCCGGCGCTGTGCGTGAGACGCTACACCTAATCCAAAAGATTTTCCCTGCCCGCCAGTGTGAAGATACGGTTTATGCCAATAGAACGCGCCCGTGTTTGATGTATCAGATTGGTCGTTGTGCTGCGCCATGTGTTAGCTCAATCATCTCTGATGAAGAGTACAGTGAACTTATCGACTACGTTCGTCTGTTCCTGCAAGGGAAAGACAAATTAGTCCTTGAGACGCTCATCGACAAAATGGACAAGGCAAGCCGTGAGCTTCGTTTTGAACAAGCTGCCGCTTTCCGTGATCAAATCCAAGCGATTCGACGTGTGCAAGAACAACAATACGTATCTGACGATTCAATGGAAGATATGGACGTGTTGGGATTTGCTCAAGAGAATGGCGTAGCGTGTATTCATATCTTGATGATTCGCCAAGGCAAGGTTTTAGGCAGTAGAAGCCATTTCCCTAAAATTCCCAACAATACGGTGCGAAAAGAGGTCTTTTCGAGCTTTTTAAGCCAATACTATCTTGCGCATAGTGAAGCGAGAACCATCCCAACCCGTTTGATTCTCAATGCCGATTTGATGGAAGATGTCACACCGATTCAAGAAGCCTTGTGTGAAGTAGCGGGTCGTAAGATTCACTTCAATACCAACCCTTCAGGTACTCGAGGTCGTTACCTTAAATTGTCTAATACCAATGCATTGACGGCTATTACCACCAAGATTAATCACAAGATGACGATTAATCAGCGCTTCAAAGAGCTCCAAGAAGTGCTGTCGATGGATGCTATCAAGCGCATGGAATGTTTTGATATCAGTCATACCATGGGTGAAAGCACGATTGCGTCGTGTGTGGTGTTCAATCAAGAAGGCCCGGTTAAACCAGAGTACCGTCGTTACAACATCACCGGCATTACAGGTGGCGATGATTATGCAGCGATGGCTCAGGCGCTTGAGAGACGTTATTCGAAGCAACTCGATGTCGACAAGATCCCAGACATCATCTTTATCGATGGTGGTAAAGGTCAGCTAAACCGCGCTCATGAGATCATTTCTCAATATTGGGGTGATTGGCCGTTTAGACCAAGAATGATGGGTATTGCGAAAGGCGTGACGCGTAAACCGGGTTTAGAAACTTTGGTAACCCTTGAAGGTGAAGAGTTTAATTTACCTAGCGATGCACCAGCGCTGCATCTTATCCAGCACATTCGTGATGAGAGCCATAATCATGCGATTGCAGGGCACAGGGCGAAACGTGGTAAAACGCGCAGAACCAGTGCTTTGGAAGGAATTGAAGGGGTAGGACCTAAACGTCGTCAAGCTTTGCTGAAATATATGGGTGGCTTACAAGAACTTAAGCGTGCAACTGTCGAAGAAATAGCCAAAGTGCCGGGCATTAGTCATTCTTTGGCAGAAAACATTTATCAAGCATTGAAACAATAGTAAAAATCCCGCACCATTAAAGCGCAATTAATAAGAGCCCAATAATATGCGTTTGAATATACCTAACATTTTGTCCTTACTGAGACTATTTTTGATCCCAGTATTCGTTGTCGTTTTCTATCTACCTTATCAATGGGCTCCTTTCGCTGCTGCGATGGTGTTTTGGGTAGCCGGTTTCACTGATTGGCTAGATGGCATGCTAGCTCGTAAGTTAGGGCAAACGTCTCGCTTCGGTGCCTTCATTGACCCTGTGGCTGACAAAGTGTTGGTCGCTACGGCTCTTATCCTGATTACAGAGCATTACCACTCTATTTGGATAACTATTCCAGCCGTGACCATGATTGCTCGTGAGATCATCATTTCAGCGCTTCGTGAATGGATGGCTGAAATCGGTAAACGCGCAAGTGTTGCGGTATCTTGGGTTGGTAAAGTCAAAACGGTTTCTCAGATGTTCGCTCTTTGGGTACTTATCTGGAGATACGACGACTGGATGGTGTGGGTAGGTTACATTGCACTGTATGTCGCCACCGTTCTTACTTACTGGTCAATGGCACAATACTTGATGGCTGCCAAAGACGATTTGTTAGACGAAAAACATCATTGATGAAGAAGCGAGCTGAGGCTCGCTTTTTTGATCTTTAACCTAAGGTTAAGTTATCAATAGTGGATATCTAATGTGATATAGATCTCCTTTGAATAACCCGCTCACAGTGTGTTTTGAACATAAAGTCAGCTATTTGGCCTGTTTCGTATGAAATCTATTCAAACGAATTAAAAATACAAAAATAATATTGACTCAATCGTCTGAATCCGTAGAATGCATCCCGTACCCAAGAGGATGGCAATGAGCGATTCGATTGGAGTTACTAAGGCGCCTTGGCAGAGTGGCTATGCAGCGGATTGCAAATCCGTGGACCTCGGTT